>NZ_JAUOSH010000024.1:0-82179 GCF_030548765.1 Shewanella sp. 3_MG-2023
GGCGTACTGCGATGAGCCGATTTATTATTGAGTTCGAAGACAGAATTGTGAAGCATATTAACTAAATTGCAGTTACATAGAATCTGTTACACCCTCTTTAACAAACGCCCGCATGAAGCGGGCGTTATTTCAATGGACGATAAACATGATTTTCCTTTCTTCTCAAGTCACAAAATTAGCTGTAAAAACCTTCCCTATGACACTTTTTGTGGTCATGCTATCTGTCTCCAATCCTTTATTAGCAAAAATTAAAGCGCCACTATTTAATCCACCTGAAGAGGTGAAAAAAACGGAAAGTTTAGTCCGTAACTACAGTCCTTATTCGTTGATTAATCAAACGGTGAAGTCGATTAACGCTTTACCAGTAGAAGGCAGATTGACACGAATTAATTATCGCTTAGACCCGAAATTTACACCTCATAACTTACACAATAATTATCTTGAGCAAATTAAGGACTTAGGTGGTGAGATCATTTTTAGCTGCATTAATAAAGCCTGTGGTAAAGAGTCGAAACTTAAGAACTATATTGAGCCAATTGACAATATCGGTGGTCGTAACCCTGCCCTAACCACCACAAAAATAACACTTGAAAACCGTGATGTGTACGTATCGATATACATCAGTGACTGGAAAAAAGCCACTAATATTCAATTAGATATCATTGAAGTCATTGATGAGCCCTTAGATATAATTGCTATTGATAAAGACTATCTAAAAGCTGAAGTGAGCGAAATTACCGTAAAGGATAACAGTAGCAAGGATGAAAGAGGCGCGAGTGATCATCCTATGCTCACTCGAATTCCTGGGGCTTACATTCAAGACTATAAGACCTTTCAATTTGGCCAAACGACTGTCGCTTCTAAAAAAGTCGGTAAGAAATTCACCACAGAAGTCATTGAAGGGAAAATTACCGATATTGCTTATCGATTACCTCGCAGCTATTCAGAATACGAAGTGGATGCAAACTATCAAGCTGCACTTAACAAGCTAGGGTTTATCGAGACTTTTAGCTGTATTGCAAAAGAATGTGGAACCGATAGCAAGTTCCAAAGACACTTCAATGCACTCGCCACAAACGGCACCACAGAAAGCCAATTCTATCGCCTCTATTCACTAAAAAAACCAACAGGCAATGTGTATGTGATGACGTACGTAATTGGTTATATTAAGGGCCTTTCGAGCGAATTACGGATCATTGAAGAAAATACATTAAACACTGAACGCTTAACCATTGATTTAGATGGCCTAACAGACAAAATAGCGCAAACAGGCCATGTTGCGCTTGATGGCCTATTGTTTGAATTCGACAGTGACAAGCTGATGCCAGAGGCAATGGAGGTTGTAAAAGTGGTTGCAGAGTATCTTACAAATCACCCTAAACAAGGTTTCTATGTTGTTGGCCACACTGACGATCAAGGCGGGCAAAGTTATAATAAAGCGCTGTCAGAAAAACGCGCCAAAGCGGTTAGGAATACATTAATAAACAACTTTAATATTAAGCCTTCGCAAGTTGAATCAGCAGGGCTTGGTGAATATGCGCCTGTTGCTAGCAATATGAATGATGCTGGTAAAACACAAAATCGCCGAGTCGAGCTGGTGCTGAGATCAGATAGTAAATAAGCTCTATACCCATGTTACCTCAAGATGCTTTGTCAGGCACAAGCTCGGATAACAATGCAAGGCGTAAGCTGAGGTAATTGTTATTCACTTTTCAAAGCTTACAACGTAGCAGTGTTTTTCGATCTTGCGCCCCGTAGGGCAAGTCAAATAGCACCAATCTGCGTTGTTATAAAATATCGATGTAGAAAACTATACTTCAATTTTATGCCTAGCATCTTGGCACTATTTGCCTTGCTGACTTTGCATTTTGAAGTATCATGGGTATATATTAAATCGCAGGATTACAGACACAAAAAACCAGCATCTCTGCTGGTTTTTTATTTAATACGCAAACAAACTTTATCGCCTCATTTATTGAAGCACTAGCTCAACTCGTCTATTTTCAGCTTTATTAGCGTCACTGCTGTTAGCAATTTTCGGTGATACAGGGCCTATACCAATCGGAGTAAGCCTTGATTTGTCGACTTTCAACTTGATTAATTCTTCGATAACGGTTTGAGCTCGCGCTTTGGATAATTGAGTATTAATCTCGTAACTACCCACATTATCGGTATGACCAACCACATAGAAACGTTGCTGTGGGTGTTGTGCTAAATACTGGGTAATGGCCGTTAGTGAGGCTTTAGATGAAGCCAGCAACTTCGCCTGATTAAAGTCAAAATTAAGCCCATGTAATACCACTCGACCTTTTTGTGTGATTTCGTCATTCAAATACTCTGGATCTATGGTCACTTTAGCCGTATTCATCTCACTTTTTTCAACAATATCGACGACAATTTTATTAATACCATTACTGGTTAGCGCACCTTCTATAGCCACCAATAAGAAGATGGGATTACTCGAAGTGGTTAACTTGGCGCTAATAAACCTAAAGTCACTATCAGAATCATTATTTGTTTCTACAGGATTAAAACGGTATTGATTAGCCTCTGAGCTATATAAGTCATCAAGTAACGCATTACCACAAGCTGCCAAGTTGCAGGTGTATAAAATTTCAAAGTCAGCCGCTTTTAGCGCCGATAAATAGTTTTGATAAATCTGCAGTGTTGACTGGCTATTACTTAAGTTATAACCGATGGTTGTGCCTTTCCCTTCAACGGTAATAACTGGGGCAACTTGGTTAACTGCAACCCCTGTTGGGATAAACACTTTTTCAAATTCACGCTGTCGATAGTCAGAAATATAAGCCCCTTGATAACGGCTTATTACAGGATGGTCTTGACTGCCATCAATATCCTCTTTCTCCGCACGTAAAGGAGTTTGAACTGCTGAAATTGTTATATTGCTGTTGACTGTCACTTGGTCTAACAGTAATGCTTCAGGCTCGATGATAGTTTGCTCAATACCAATGAT
Organism: Shewanella sp. 3_MG-2023; assembly: GCF_030548765.1. Lineage (NCBI taxonomy): Bacteria > Pseudomonadati > Pseudomonadota > Gammaproteobacteria > Alteromonadales > Shewanellaceae > Shewanella > Shewanella sp. 3_MG-2023. Next base: position 2,975 of record NZ_JAUOSH010000024.1, read on the forward strand.
TCCGTCATAGACATTAGTAATAATCCATTGATAATAAATATCACCTTTATCAGTGGCTCGCTTAGCCACTAAAAATCGAGTCTCATCATCATTATCATCTGCAATTAAACTATTGTAATTAGCCCAACTCTGCCAATAAAAATCCAATGGTTGATAACCGCAGAGTTTATCAACACAATCAATCAATAATTCAGCGCCTAATTTTTCGATCACTTGCTTGTAGTTTAGGCCAACTTCAAGAGTCGATTTATTTCCTTCCAGCCTATAGCCATGAGCGGTTATCTTGCCAATGACTTCAATCAACTCAGTATCTTCGGTGCCAGGCATTACATTGACGGGGACAGATATTTTTTGATAATGAATAACCCCAGTATTCTTGATCGTTGCGCCTTCATATCGTGACACTGCAGGGTGATCTTCTTTAGAAGCATAGGCTTGTTGGGCACCCAAAATAGCCAAAGAGCTGATAAAAAAGATTATCCCTCTTAAAATCGTTGAAAACATTATTACATCCTTGTGGTAAAAAAAATCGAGTGTACCTCGATGATTATATTTATTATTTAAAATTCGACTTTAAGCTTTATTTACAGTTTAAAGGAGAATTGTGATGCTATATATATCCATGATACTTCAAGATGCAAAGTCAGCAATAAGACACCTTAATCACTGAATATAATCCCTCTATATAAACAATTAAGATACTTATTAATACACAGCAAAATGTTCAGGTTCTTGGGCGATGCACCAATCCCAGGCAGCATGGGCCACAACAGAATCATCACTGCTTTTATCACCGTCAGCTAAATCTGCCATTTCAAACGCCATATCCATTATCTTTTGATTAATCACATCTCTAAAATCACCATTATCCATGGGATGAAAATCAAGGATGATATTTCGGATAAATTCAGGTCTTTCTTTATTTATTTGAACCCCTACAGCCATTTGATCAGTATTTCGAGCCATCGTTCCACATACATCGAATTGGGTGCTTTTATTAAGTAGCATCTCATCATCACTGTTTTGTAACAGCTCTAGATATATATTATTGTCATAATCCCATGGCGGTTTTTCAGCCGCTATACTTTGAGTGCAAAAAAAGAGTGAGACAAACACTAAAGAGGATTTGAGTTTTAACAGTGGATTGATAGACATAAAATACCCTTAATTTCCCTATAAAAGGTACGGGGGAAACCGTACTCAAATGCACAATAATATGTGTGCTATTATTTTTAATTGATGATCCCGTTGCTGCTTTGGACTTATCAACAAAACTGAAATGGCTGACGATGTGAATTGCTTAATCGCCCTTTTTTATTGTTAACGCTACTATAAATCAGCAAAATCTTGTGAGTCTTGAGAAATACACCAGTCCCAGGCAGCCTGAGTAACAACAGAATCATCACTGGTTTTATCATCGTCTGCTACATCAGCCATTTCAAAAGCCAGATCCATTATTTTCTGATTAATCACATCAGAAAAACTATCATTATCCACAGGATAAAGATCTAGGATCGTCTCACGCATAAAATCAGGATCATCAGGATTAATATGCACTCCTAAAGCCATTCGATCCGTAGCTGGCGCCATAGTCGAACATTTATCCCATTGTATATACTTATTCAACAGCATGTAATCGTCACTGTTTTCTATTAGTTCACGATAAATATTGCTGTCAAAATGCCACGGCTTTGGAAGTTTTTCAGCCGCTATACTTTGAGTGCAAAAAAAGAGTGAGACAAACACTAAAGAGGATTTGAGTTTTAACAGTGGATTGATAGACATAAAATACCCTTAATTTCCCTATAAAAGGTACGGGGGAAACCGTACTCAAATGCACAATAATATGTGTGCTATTATTTTTAATTGATGATCCCGTTGCTGCTTTGGACTTATCAACAAAACTGAAATGGCTGACGATGTGAATTGCTTAATCGCCCTTTTTTATTGTTAACGCTACTATAAATCAGCAAAATCTTGTGAGTCTTGAGAAATACACCAGTCCCAGGCAGCCTGAGTAACAACAGAATCATCACTGCTTTTGTCACCGTCTGCGACATCAGCCATTTCAAAAGCCAAATCCATCATCTTTTGATTAATCACATCTGAAAAACTATCATTATCCACAGGATAAAGATCTAAGATCATCTCACGCACAAAATCAGGATCATCAGGATTATTTTGCACTCCTAAAGCCATTCGATCTGTAGCTGGCGCCATAGTCGAACATTTATCCCATTGTATGTTTTTATTTAACAGGCTTTGATTGCTTTTACCGCTACTTATACTTTCACTTAAAGCCTCCCTATAAATATTGCCGTCAAAATGCCACGGCTTTGGAAGTTTTTCAGCCGCTATACTTTGAGCGAAAAAAAATAGTGAGACAAACACTAAAGAGGATTTGAAGTTAAATGGTATTTTCATTGGAATAAGTTTCTCTATTTTTAATTAATATTTTTGCTACGACATCTGGTGCTGCAGTTACTATTAAAATCACAATGTTAACCGCATATTCTCCTTATATTTAGTGCCTTAGCAATTATCAAAAAGAGTGTAAACTATTGTTAAAAAACAACAATAACACCTTTTATAACTACTTCACTCCGGCATAATTTAATAGTCACAATTTAATGCAGACACAAAAAAACCAGCATCTCTGCTGGTTTTTTTATTGGACAAGAAAAAAAGCATTAAGCTGTTTTCACTTTCCAGTTAACCGTTTCACCGGCAAAGAAAGGCACGATTGGGTTCTGATTTGGCAAGATGATTTGCTCAGGAACAACCCACTCTTCTTTAACTAAAGTCACTGTACCTGTATTGCGCGGCAGGCCATAAAAGTCTGCACCATGTAAGCTGGCAAAGCCTTCTAACTTATCTAACGCACCTAAGTCATCAAATACTTGGGCGTAAAGCTCTAATGCAGACCATGCGCTGTAACAACCCGCACAGCCACAGGCTGATTCTTTACGGTGTTTTTCGTGTGGCGCAGAATCTGTGCCTAAAAAGAACTTGCTAGAACCCGTTGCCACAGCAGCTTGCAGTGCTTGCTGATGAATATTGCGCTTAAGCACAGGTAAACAGAAGTTATGTGGGCGTACGCCGCCAACTAATAAGTCATTACGATTCAGTAATAAATGCTGCGGGGTAATCGTTGCTGCAATGTTGCTTGGCGCTGATGCCACAAACTCAGCGGCATCTTTAGTGGTGATGTGCTCGAATACAATTTTAAGCGTTGGCATGGCTTCAACAATGCGCGCCATATAGCGATCGATAAACTCTTTTTCGCGATCAAAGATATCAATGTGCGATTCAGTCACTTCACCATGAACTAGCAATAACATGCCTTGTTCGGCCATAACTTCAAAGATTGGGAATAATGCATCTAATGCTTTAACTGCAGCATCTGAATTTGTAGTTGCGCCTGCTGGGTATAATTTTGCTGCAACCACACCTGCCGCTTTTGCATCAATAATATCTTGAGCGCTGGTGTTATTCGTTAAAAATAAGGTCATTAATGGCTCGAATGAGCTACCTTGCGGACGCGCCGCTAAAATGCGCTCACGGTAAGCTGACACCATAGCCGCATCTGTTACAGGCGGTACTAGGTTAGGCATCACAATCGCACGTTGGAATAAACGCGCTGTGGCAGGTACGGTTTCAGCTAGCATATCTCCATCTCGGAAATGTAAATGCCAATCGTCCGGCGTAGTAATTGTGAGTTGCGTCATTGTGAGCCCTTAATATCAATAGCAATAATTTGGCGCTATTGTGCCTGAAAAGGGCTTTTTTTGATAGGTGCTAAACTTAAACGCTGACTTTGCTACAGCAAAAAATATAGCGGCAATTACAATGATAAATTGCCGCGCAAAACGGGGAAATAGCCCCAACAAGCAGCACATCCAACTGAGGTTAAGCTGTCGTTTCAACTCAAGTGCATTAGCAAGTATGATAACCACTCAGCATTAGTCGCCACGGCATAATCAATAAAAAACTAACAAGGACATGTTTGTGATCAAATCCATTCCCCTATTCTTAGGGCAGCAGCTAAAACACACTGCGGCCATATCATCAGCGATGCTGGTATCCCTTAGCGTAAATGCGCTGCCGATAGAAAAGATTAAGCTACCACCCAATTTTACTATCGAGGTGTATGCCGATAATGTCGAAAACGCCCGTCAAATGGCGTTAGGCGATAACGGCACCTTGTTTGTCGGTAGCCGCCGCGCGGGCAACCTCTATGCGCTAATTGATAGCAATAATGACATGAAAGCTGACAAACAAATTGTATTAGCCAAGGACTTATTTATGCCATCAGGCATCGCTTTTCATGATGGCAGTTTGTATGTGGCTGAAGTGGATAAAATCTGGCGCTATAGTGATATCGAAAAACACTTACCTAATGTGCCAAAACCTGAGCTGGTTTACGATAAGTTGCCCAATAAAGCGCATCACGGCTGGAAGTTCATCAAATTTGGCCCAGATGGCAAATTATATATCCCAGTGGGTGCGCCCTGTAATGTCTGCGAAAGCGAACTGCCTTTTGCATCGATTTTAAAGCTCGATGTAGAGACTAAACAAACCACTATCGTCGCCAAAGGTGTGCGTAACAGTGTCGGTTTTGACTTTCACCCTGAAACCGGTGAGTTATGGTTTACCGATAATGGCCGCGACATGATGGGCGATGATTTACCTGATGATGAGTTAAACCGCGTCAGTAAAGAAGGTCAGCATTTTGGTTTCCCTTATGTGCATAACGCTAACATTAAAGACCCAGAGTTTTATGATGCGGCTAAAGCCAAACTTAATACGCCACCAGCGCTAAATCTCGGCGCCCATGTGGCAGCGTTAGGCATGGAGTTTTACCAAGGCGAGCAGTTTCCTGCTGAATATAAAGGCCGTATTTTCATTGCCCAGCATGGTTCATGGAATCGTAGCAGCAAGGTCGGCTATCGCATAATGCAAGTGACGTTAGACGGCAATAAAGTAAGTGATTACCAACCGTTTGCCACCGGCTGGCTGCAGGGTGAACAAAGTTGGGGCAGACCTGTCGCGGTGCTCACCATGCCAGATGGTTCGCTACTGGTTTCTGATGATGCCGCTAATGCGGTTTATCGGATTAGTTATTCTGGTGAATAACGTGTATCCATAAATAGCGAATAAAACATATTAAACTAATGGCAATTACAGCAAAGGCCATTGCTAGTTAGCTTACCTATTGTGCAAGAGTATCAGCCCGTCGGTGGTTTAGTTTCCATTGACAGCCCTTCTGATGCAGTTAGATAAACCCAGTTAACAGCAATAATATGTATGTTACCTCTACACATCCTAACAATACACGCGTATATTATCTGTCTCTAACCAATGGATGGTTCGGAAATAATCAAAGGAATGATGATGACTAATGCTTTATTTCGCTCACCTTTATACGAGCAAAAAGAACAAAACCTAAAAACACGTCTGCAGTTATCTCTAGATACCAACAAGATATTTAAAGCACTTGATGCTGACCCGAATACAACAGGGGCAGCAGTGGTGTTTATAGACAATGAATTTACTATTGTGACATTACGCCCTTTCGTTCCAATTTGCCGTAAATACCCTATCCGATTAATTTTACGTGAGCCACCCAAAGATTATTCTGCTGCTGATTATGCAAGTCAACTGAAAAATTCACATAGAGAAAGTAAGCTTTCAGGGGAGTTACTTAATACAGGGTTAAGTTGTGGAGCAGCTGTATTAAGCTGGGTTGTTATCATTGGTTCTACTGCTGCAATTCCAATTACAGGTGGAACAAGTTCTGCGGTGACCTATCTTGGTTATGCTGCAGCTACAGCTTCTGGACTCCAATGTCTAAATGGGGTAGCTAGATCTGCCATGGAAATAAATTCACCTGATAATTTAAATTGGTTAGACGGTCAACAATGGTATAACTCAGCAAATACTGCATTGGATATTATCTCACTCGGCGGTGCAGCCGCCGCAGGTGCTACCACAATAAAAATGGTAAAAACACTCAAACTCACGACGCCTAAATCTTTAACGGAAATTTTAAAAGGATTAAGCAGGCCTGAAAGAAAGCGTTTAACAATGGAAATTCAGCGGTTAAACCAACCCGGTATTAGTGCTCAAGTAATGAAGTCACTGACAAACTCCGGTCAATTAACTAAACGGTATAGTAGTCAGGCTTTAATCAATGCAGTTTCACTTAACCTTAAAGATGCAATTGGAGCAAGTTTGAGTTTTACGGGAAGTTCTCTAAATGGATCAATAAAGAATTTAGCTATCGGAATATATGAGGAGCTAGGTCCCGATGAACGGTAACTTTTTTGAAGAGCATGATTTTTCCCTGTGGATTTTTGCTGTAGGAATTACAGTCATCATGTTAATGATGATTGGAGCTGGTATTGCAGCAGCTATATTTGTTTTTTCACTTGAATACTTGTTCGGAGACTTTACTCCAGAAAAACTTTGGGGGATTCTTATACCCATTGAGGTCATTTTAAGCCTGAGTATTACCTTTACTAATATCATAATTACACGGGGATACCCGAAAGCAGCTAAAGCTAATAAGGCAATTATATACATTATCTTGGCATGCTTTTTATTTGGCTTATTATTTTTTGATCATGAGTTTAAGTGGTTATATCTAAGCTTTATTGCTCTGCCCGCTACTGCATTTTGGCTAATAAATACCACTAAGTACAAAGCATATCTAGCTTATTTTGAAGCATTACACAAAGACCCTGAAGCGTTTAGGTTACAAATGGAAAAAAGGGTTAGCTGATTCCTGAAGCTTCCAATAATGGGCGGCTTGTTGGTATTTTCAAACTTCGTTTGAATTAATGTCATGAATTGAGCCTTAATTTGCCAAAGGGTAGCAATCACATTTCCAAACTTCATTTGTTGAATCAACGTCGTGGCGCTTCGCCCACACTAGACCAAAAGGGAGTGAACGGCAACTCCCTCTTGGAACACCCACCCGCTCCAACGAAATAATCTGAAAAACGATTATTTCCAACGGAGTCTGATCCAGCTTTAAACCTCGTTTGTAGCCAGCTTCGGTAAGCTTTAACTCTGGTTTATTGAAGCTCTAACGCTTCCAATAGGCGTCCCATCCCCTCGAAAGCTAGCTGGAATCTTAAGTGCAGGATGCACTAAATGCCTTGAAGCACATGGATATGCGAGAAAGGCCATGTCTGGACTCACGCAATTTTATTGCTTACCTCAATTAAAATTGAACATTCAAATTAGAGCAAAAGCAGTATGCTTTCTCTTTATCAGTTCATATTTTAAATACAGTAATTAATAGCAAACGAACCTGCGGGCTCAATAGCCTCCGCTGGAAGTGTCCGAATGCGTTGAGCTAATTTGTGTGATGGAGGCAGGTCATTCTGGTGCATCCATGCACTACATGACATTCAGGCTTCCTGCCTATCGACACCGACATAGCCTCAGTTGAGCCAGGGTCACTCTTTAACATCCATGTCATCGTGACATTCGTATATCCATATACAGAAGATGCGGATCTGAGGCGATAGCAAACTCGCTCTATAGCATGAGGATCAACACTTCGTCGGAGCGGCAAGGATTTATTTATCCACAACAAAGAGTGAAAAGGGAGATGCTTATGTTTTCTTTCTTACTCATTTCGTCGGGTGTAGGCGAAGCGCCACGACTTTGATTACATAAAATAAATAGTTAAATTTCACCCTAAAAAAACCAGCCCTGAGACTGGTTTTACATTGTTGGGAAAGAGAATATTAAACGTTAGCTAGTATAAAGCTTCACTAACAATTGGTTATTCTTGACATCTTTAATCAATATTCCATTTGCCAAAGTGTCAGTTTTAAAGTGACAAGCATCAAATACTTCCATTGGTGTTTGCTCTATAAATTTAGGGTTATCGGTAAGTTTTTTTACAGTGTCATCTATAAACTCACCATCAATTTTCGATAATGAATAGCGAAAATCGCAATCTTTAGTTAATACCTCAATGTCTTGTAATTCAGTAAAAGTTAATACAGCATTAATCCACCAATCATTACTTGAAGGTAATAACTCTTCATTATCTGAACGAATAATACTTCCTGAAGCCCAATTCACAGACTCAAGTTGCATTCCCTCTAAATTCATGAAATTGGCTAGTTCCTCAATATTTTGAGAGTACTCAATCGAATCACTGTTTGAACTTTGTTTGTTATTCATATCATTACAACCCGTTAAGACAATCAAAACAATTAAGAAGTTGATTAAAAAGTTCCATTTCATTTGATGAGATTCCAGATCCTACAACTTTGATTTGATAGCCTACCACGTGCTATCCAGCTTTTCTGCTTTCCACAGTCCTCGTTTTGAATTGCATAACCTCCAGCTAAGGAAAGAGCCAAGTAACTACCACCTTTCCATGGCCAGACTCACGCAATTTTTTTGCTTACCTCAATTCAAAATGAACATTCAAATAAGAGCCAAAGAAAAAAGCTTAATCTCAATAACTCTTATGGCTATTTCAAATACACCTGCGGGCACAATAGACTCCGTTGGAAGTGTCCGAATGCGGTGAGCTAATTTACGTGATGGAGGCAGGACGCCGACATAGCCTCAGTTGAGCCATGGATGGCGAATCTGAGGCGATAGCAAATTCGCTCATTTAGCATGAGGATCAACACTTCGCCGGAGCGGCACAGGGAGATGCAAGAGGGGGATTGCTGTTGATCCCCTTCTTGCTCGGGTGTGGGTGGAAAACCCACGACTTTGGCAACTATAGATTGTATCAATTTGAATAGTTAACCATCAGATTAAAGCTATGTATGGAAAACTAAATAAAAAGTGTGTAACTTAATAAATTAATTAAAAATATAGATTTGGTACATCCATTGCTCGACATAGGTAAAAGTGAATAGTTTATGCTTAATCTGCCTTACTAAATTCAATTAATGAGAATGGTAAACAAATGACACGGTCAAATATTCATAAATTAATGAACTCTAAGAAAGGAATTAAACGAATAAACTCTAATGAAAATGTTGATATTGAACGTGGAAAATTAAAAGCCAACTACATCTCTGAAGAATACCCAATTTATACTTCACTTGAGAACACATGGAGATATTTGGAATCGGAATACGATGTTATTAAAAGAGATGAACATCCAGCTCAAGATCCCCTTTCAAGCTTTGCATATTATATAGATAGTGGTTTTTATCCGCCCCCAGAACTCATGATAGTAATATCTTCAGCTATTAATCATTATCTAGATGCTAAAGGTGAGAAATCATTGGATGAAATCTTATTTGGAATTAAACATCAAAAAACAAAAAGCTTATCTTATAAGCAACATAAGCAAACTAAGTTTGCTTATTTCCAATTTTTCGCAGATCTTGAAGTATCTAAGCAAGAAAACCAAAATATTTCTTTTGAAAAAATGATGGAACTTGTACTCGAAAATACAGATCCGATAATATTAAGTGGATTAGGGTTTGATTCCAATATAGACATCGACAGCTTTTTACGAGGATATAGACGCTGGAAAAACGATATTAAAGAAGGAAAATATGACTAACGGACAATCTCTAGAAAGTCTTGTCCGTGACTCAACTAGTGATATTTAGATATAGTTTTCTCATTGAAAAAATGAGGAAATATAAATGTATAAATCATTATTAAAAGCATTGAAGGAAATTGGTATCGAGCATATCCCAACTCTCACTATTTGCTTCTGCTTGATTTGGATTGTTGTACACACTATCTAGTTACAGAGAAACTAGTTGAAATTGCAGTGCTAACTTAACCCTTGATAAAGACATAAAACCACCCACAAAAAAACCAGCCACTTTTCCAAGTAGACTGGTTTTTTAATAGTGATTATTAAGCCAACGGCTTAACCAACAATTACCCTTGTGGGCGCATCGCTGGGAACAAGATCACGTCACGAATAGTGTGTGTGTTAGTGAACAACATCACTAAACGATCGATACCAATACCTTGACCTGCAGTTGGTGGTAAACCGTGCTCTAGTGCGCGGATATAATCGGCATCGTAGAACATCGCTTCATCATCACCGGCATCTTTAGCATCAACTTGTGCTTTAAAGCGATTGTCTTGATCTTGTGCATCGTTAAGCTCAGAGAAACCGTTAGCCACTTCACGGCCGCCAATGAAGAACTCGAAACGGTCGGTGATGAAATGGTTGTCGTCGTTACGACGTGCAAGTGGTGAAATGTCAGCTGGGTAACCAGTAATGAACGTAGGTTGCATTAACTGAGGCTCAGCGGTTTCACCAAAGATTTCTTCAAGTAGTTGACCACAAGTCCAGAACTTCTCGATTGTCATGCCAAGGCTCTTAGCCAAGTCACGCATGAACTCAACGTCTTTAACTTCTTCGTAAGTCATAGACTGAATGGTTGCGTTGTCAGGGTTGTATTTTTTGATAGCGTCTAACATGCTTAAACGTGCATATGGGCCACCAAAATCAACAGTATGCTCACCGTATGGTAGCTTGGTAGAACCACAAAGCTCAGTAGCGATCGAACTTAGCATTTCTTCAGTAAGATCCATTAGATCTTTGTAATCAGCGTACGCCATATAGAATTCCATCATAGTGAATTCTGGGTTATGACGAGGCGATAAGCCTTCGTTACGGAAGTTACGGTTAACTTCAAATACTCGCTCAAAACCACCAACCACTAGACGCTTAAGGTATAGCTCTGGTGCGATACGCAAGTACATCGCCATATCAAGTGCATTGTGGTGCGTTTCAAAAGGACGCGCGCTAGCGCCACCAGGAATGCTGTGCATCATTGGGGTTTCAACTTCCATGAACTCTTTTTTGATCATGAAGTTACGGATAGCTGAAACCACTTTAGAACGCATAATAAATGCATTACGTGACTCTTCGTTAACGATTAAGTCAACGTAACGTTGACGGTAACGCGTTTCTTGGTCTGATAAACCGTGGAACTTTTCAGGCAGTGGACGCAATGCTTTAGTGAGCAATTGGTACTGCTCCATGTTCACATATAAATCGCCTTTACCAGAAAGGTGTAACTTACCGGTCACACCGATGATGTCACCAATGTCTAAACCTTGGAATGTGGCTTTAAGATCTTTTTGAACATCTTTACCCGCGTAGGCTTGAATGCGACCAGATACATCTTGGATTACCAAGAATGGGCCACGTTTAGCCATAATACGCCCAGCAATTGAACGGTTAACGTCCATGCCTTCAAGCTCTTCTTTAGTGAAGTGACCATATTCAGCTTGAATATCGGCAGCTTTGTGTTTGCGATCGAAGTTATTTGGGTGACCATTTGCAGGGCAGTTTTCGCGGATGTGATCTAGTTTCGCGCGACGTTCTGCAATTAACTTGTTTTCGTCTTGGGTTTGTTCAGTCATCTTCTTCTCTCGTTAAAGGCCAGATTTAAGGCTAGCTTCAATAAACTTGTCCAAGTCGCCATCTAAGACGCTTTGGGTATTTCGGTTTTCAACACCGGTACGTAAATCTTTAATACGGGCATCATCAAGCACGTATGAACGGATTTGGCTGCCCCAACCAATATCTGATTTGGCATCTTCCGCGGCTTGCTTATCAGCGTTCTGTTTGAGCATTTCTAACTCGTACAGTTTCGCTTTTAATTGTTTCATTGCAGCGTCACGGTTCTTATGTTGCGAACGGTCATTTTGACACTGCACCACAGTATTAGTGGGTAAATGGGTAATACGTATTGCTGATTCGGTTTTGTTGACGTGCTGACCACCTGCACCTGAGGCGCGGTAGGTATCAATACGTAAATCAGATGGATTGATATCAATCTCAATTGAATCGTCAATTTCTGGGTAAACGAATACCGAACAGAAAGAAGTATGACGCTTACCTGACGAATCAAACGGTGACTTACGCACTAAACGGTGAACACCGGTTTCTGTACGCAGCGAACCAAAGGCATATTCACCATTAAACTTGATGGTTGCGCCTTTAATACCAGCGACATCGCCGTCGGTGACTTCCATTAGTTCAGGTTTGTAATCGTGGGCTTCACCCCAACGTAAATACATACGCAGTACCATATTGGCCCAATCTTGTGCCTCGGTACCACCAGAACCTGATTGAATGTCTAAGTAGCAGTCTGCAGCATCATGTGGGCCCGAGAACATACGGCGGAATTCAAGTTCTTCCAAACGTTTCTCAAGATCATCTAATTCTGTGCTGGCATCGTTAAAGGTTTCTTCATCATCTTCTTCGATGGCAAGTTCAACCAGTCCTTCAATATCTTCAAGGCCGCTATCCATATCGTCGATCGTTTTCACGACGGCTTCTAGGGCGCTGCGCTCTTTACCTAGGGCTTGGGCATTATCTGGATCATTCCAAACTTCCGCACTTTCGAGCTCTCTACTGACTTCTTCTAAACGCTCACTTTTGGCAGCGTAGTCAAAGATACCCCCGAAGAAGTTCGGTGCGGTCAGCGAGTTCCTTGATTTTGAATTTAACTGGATTTACTTCAAACATGAATTTTCTACTTAATTTAGCGGTAAACAATACAATTAACCGCGCATTTTACCCCATGACTGCGACTAAACCTAGCGCTCAGAGGCGATTATTAACAAACATTAGTGGAATTGTTGATAACCAGGAAAAAACCGCCCATCAGCAAGCTGAACCACAAGCTGTGTTATTGGCTAAAAATGTCAGCAAATAGCCCAAAACCATGGCATTACTATAGCTAAAAATGGTTCATCAAGCCGCTGACTGGTAATGTAACCGGCTTAGAATTAATTGCTAAAAAAACGTTAACCTGCGACATAATCGGGCCTTTTATTCAGCACATCTACAACAATCTCTTTCAAATCTGCACGTTACTCCCCTTAGCTTTAAACTTTTATCAGCACTCGAATATGGCAGCGATCAACTACCAATAGCACCAAGATCAATTTAACCCCAAATTTGCGACCTAATCCCACTTAAAGCTAGAGCAAAACAGATTAAGTCACAAAACCACACCCAAGCGTGATGGCGGTTACAAAAGCTTATTCCACTTACTCAGCTTGATTCTGTTCATCTAAAAATAGGTATATTTTGTAGAGCTAATAAAGGGCGAAAATTTAGCCTGTAATAACCCCTACAAGGCCTAGTGATGATTACTCTCAAAATAGATGGCATTGCGTTAACTGTCAGTGCTGATAAAAATATTCTTCAAGCCGCTCGCGATGGCGGGATAAACATTCCTAGCTTATGCGATCCTGCAAACGGCAATACCCAGCGCAGTCATGGCAAACAAGCCTGTAATCTTTGTGTGGTTGATATCAAAAATCACGATGGCAGCTGCCGCAAAGTAAAAGCCTGTGAAACCCCTGTTGCCAGTGACATGCACATTACCACTCAAACCGCTGAGTTAAGCAAGTTACGCCAAGCAGCGTTAACCACTATTTTGTCTGATCACTTTGCTGACTGTGAAGCGCCCTGTCAGCAAGCCTGCCCTGCAGGGGTGGATATTCAAAGTTACCTGTTTCATATCGCCCAAGGTAATCACACCGAAGCGGTAAAAGTCATTAAGCAAACCTTACCTTTGCCGCTGTCTATTGGCCGTGTTTGCCCGGCCTTTTGTGAAGCCGAATGTCGCCGAGGCTTGGTTGATGAGCCAGTGGCTATTAGACAATTAAAGCGCCACGCCGCCGATTTAGACCTTGCCGATGAGCACAGCTATCAAATTGAAAAGCTGCCAGCTACTGGTAAAAAAGTCGCCATTATTGGTAGTGGCCCTGCTGGTTTAAGCGCCGGTTACTTTTTATCAAACCAAGGCCATCAGGTGCGCATTTTTGAGTCTATGCCCAAAGCGGGTGGCTGGCTGCGCTATGGCATTCCTGAGTATCGCTTACCTAAAGATATTCTTGATAAAGAAATTGATTTACTTAGCCAAAATGGCCTAGACATTGTCACTAATACCCGCCTTGGTGAAGATGTTCATCTAAAACAACTTACCGATGATTACGATGCTGTGTGTTTAGCCATTGGCGCCCAAAAAGCAGTGGCGATGAACTACCCGGGCAGTGATCTAACAGGCTGTTACTTAGGGGTCGATTACTTACGAGATTACTGCACCGAGCAAAGCTATCAAATCGGTCATAAAGTCGCGGTGATTGGCGGCGGTAATACTGCCATTGATTGCGCCCGCACCGCCGTTCGCGCAGGCCATGATGTCACCTTAATTTATCGCCGTACCCGTGCTGATATGCCCGCTGAGCCTTATGAAATTCATGAAGCTGAAGTTGAAGGGGTTAAGTTTCACTTTTTAACTAATCCGCTTAACAATATCGCTAATGAAGACGGCCAAGTCAGCGCCATTGAACTGGCGAAAATGGCCTTGGGCGAACCTGATGCATCAGGGCGGCGCTCACCAAAAGCCACTGGCGAAAGCTTTATTGAAGCCTTTGATACTGTCATTGCTGCGGTGTCGCAAACCCCAGATATGAGCTTTATGGAAGATCCAGCCAGTCACCTCACCACAGGTGAACTGGCGCTAACTCGCTGGAATACTTTTATCGGCTGTGAGCACACTATGTCTGCAGGGGTTGATAAACTGTTTGTAATTGGTGACTCTCGCCGCGGCCCAGCGACAGCAGTAGCGGCCATTGGTGATGGCCGTAAAGCCGCTGTAGCCATTAATAAATTGCTACACGAGGGGCTCAATTGCGACTTAACCCCAAAACCATTTAATGCAACGAAAGCGCCTAAAACCGCTGAATTATCAGCCGAGTTATACCCCAGCATTGCAGCAAAACCTCGCTACAAAATGGCTGAGCTTAGCGCCATTGAGCGTCAGCTAAATTTCAATGAAGTGGAGTTAGGCTATGGGTCCGATGAAGCAATGCAAGAAGCCGCCCGCTGTTTAGAGTGTGCTTGTCAGGCCAATACCGATTGTAAATTACGTGATTATGCCACTGAGTATCATGTGCAAGCGGAGCAATTAGACAGCACCAATGCGCGCCAATTTGCGGTAGATAAAACCAGTCCGTTTATTCAATTTGATGCCAACCGCTGTATTAGCTGCGGCAAATGCGTCGATATTTGTGGTCAGCAAAGTGGTCACAATGCCATTAAGTTCACTAAAGACAGCTTCCAAGCATTACCGAATCAATTAACCGATGAGCGCCAAGCACCTCGGGTTGGCTTTAGTGCCAGCATGGCCGACAGTGATTGTGTGCAATGTGGTAACTGCGTGCAAGTGTGCCCCACTGGTGCGCTAGTTGATGCCCGTGATAAACGCCAAGGCGATGAAGAGCAGTTAACGACCACCTCGACCATTTGTACATACTGTGGTGTGGGTTGTCGTATCGAAGTCAGCGTGTCACCGACCACAGGCAAAATTTGCCATGTTGAAGGCAGTAAACACTCTGATGTTAACGATGGCATGTTGTGCGTTAAGGGCCGTTTTGGGTTTGACTTTATTCAAAGCGAGCAACGCTTAACCACGCCGCTTATTCGTAAAATGGGCGAGCTGATCCCCTGCAGTTGGGATGAAGCGCTAGATACCATCGCCGATAATTTTGCCAAGGTTAAAGCTGAAGCAGGCGCTGATGCCATTGCCACTTTAGCCTCAGCCAAAGCCACCAATGAAGATAACTACCTCATTCAAAAGTTTGTTCGCAGCGTATTAGGCACCAATAATATCGACCATTGTGCCCGTTTGTGTCATGCCAGTACTGTGTCAGCCCTGCAACTCAGTTTGGGTAGCGGCGCAATGACCAATGATATTCCGGGGATCAAAGAGTCTGACTTAATCTTTATCTTAGGCTCAGATACCTGCAATGCGCACCCGATAATTGCCTCAAGAATTAAACAAGCGATTCGCTCCCATGGCGCCCGCTTGATCGTTGCCGACCCAAAACGTGTCTCCATTGCTGATGATGCCTGTTTATACGTAGCGCAAAAGCCCGGCTCTGATGTGGTGCTGCTCAATGCGATTATGGCTGAGATCATTCGTCATGATTGGCATGACAAAGACTATATCAACGCCCATACCCAAGGCTTTGATGCAGTGATGCAAGAAGTGCTTAAGCCTGAATATCAGTTGCAAAATGCCACCAAGATTTGTGGGGTTAGCGCTGAGGATATTGCCCAAATGGCGCGTTATATTGGCACAGCGGAGAAAACCGCAGTCTACTACGCTATGGGCATAACCCAGCACACCTCAGGCCATGACAATGTCACTGCTATCGCTAACCTGCAAATGCTCTGTGGCAATTTAGGTAAAGTGGGTGCAGGCATTAATCCACTGCGTGGCCAAAGTAATGTCCAAGGTGCGTGTGATATGGGCGCGCTGCCAAATTACTACACTGGCTATCAGCGGGTTGATAACCCAGTGGTGCGTGAGAAATTTGAGCTGCAGTGGCAAACGCCGCTGTCAGCCACCGAGGGCTTAACGGCCACTGAAGTGATGCATGCCATTACCGAAGATAAAGTTAAAGCCTTATACGTTATGGGCGAAAACCCTGTGCTGAGCGACCCAGATCAAGCCCATGTGCTTGAAGCTTTGGAGACGCTGCCGTTTTTAGTGGTGCAAGATATCTTCTTAACTGAAACCGCCAAGTATGCAGATGTGGTGCTACCTGCGGCATCATTTGCTGAAAAACAGGGCCACTTTACCAATACAGAGCGCCGAGTGCAGCGCCTAGAAGCAGTATTAACCCCGCCGGGACAAGCCCGCGCTGACTGGCAAATCATTCAAGATATTGCCAATAAACTGGGCGCTAACTGGCACTACGCTAACGAGCAAGCGATCACTAACGAGATCAATCAAGTGACCCCGCAATATCAAGGGATCACTTGGGATCGTTTAAGTGCTGATAAACATGGCACGCCAAGTAAAGGGCTGCAGTGGCCTTGCCGTGATGAGCAACATACGGGAACGCCCGTGCTGCATCAGGAGCAGCCCATTAAAGGCAAAGGTATATTCACCGCCGTGAGCTATCGCGCCCCAGCCGAATCTACCTGTGATGAGTATCCATTGGTATTGTCTACAGGTCGCTTATTAGAGCAGTTTCACACCGGTACCTTAAGCCGAAAAACCAGCGGTTTAGATACTTTAGGTACCCCAAGAGTGATGATGTCGGTGTTTGATGCTGAGCGTCTTGGGGTGAGTAATGGCGATAATTTAAAACTGAGTTCACGCCGCGGCGAAATTGAAATTGCCGCCTTTGTCACTAAGCGAGCGCAAGCGGGCGTTTTATTCTTACCGTTCCACTTTGCTGAAGCGGCGGCGAATAAGTTAACCAATAACGCAGTCGATCCGGTGGCCAAAATACCTGAGTTTAAAGTCTGCGCCGTTAAAGCGGAGTTAGCCACAGCGGTGTAATTTCACGCTTAACTGAAGTAAAACTGACGTAAAAACTGATAAAAAAGGCAAGCTTAGGTATATCACCAAGCTTGCCTTTTTTTATCGCGATATCGTATTTAGTTAAAGCACGGCTAACAAAGCCCCTGTAGCGGCAAACCCTGCTACTAACAAAACAATGTTGGGCTTAAAGATTTTCAGCACGCCAAAGCCTAATAACACCAATGCCATATCGATAGGTAATAGCACCGCTGAGGTAAACACTGGCGAATAAAGTGCGGCAAACAATAACCCCACCACTGCGGCATTCACTCCAGCAATAGCACCTGATATAACCGGTCGCTCACTGATAGCATGCCAGCTTTTTAACCCCACCAGCATCAGTAAAAATCCCGGTACAAAAATGGCAATGGTCGCCACAATAGCGCCTAAAATGGGTTGCTCCAACCATAAATCGGCCCCTAAAAAGGTCGCCAAGGTGAACATAGGCCCAGGAATCGCCTGCGCTAGTGCATAACCGGTTAGAAATCGATCTGGGCTTACCAGCTCACCGACATTGGCTTCCAGCAGTGGCAGCACCACATGACCGCCGCCAAACACTAAGCTGCCCACCTGATAAAATTGTGCAAATACTTGGCCTAGGGTGCCAGTTTGATTAATAAAGTAAAACGTCGACACTATGCCAATGATAAATAATGCTAACCAGCCATAGTTAAGCTTAATGGGGCTATTTTCTGGGGTAATATTTTCGCCTTTGGTGAGCAATACCACGCCCATTATCGCCGCCAGCAATAATACGATAATTTGGGTCAGCATTGAGGGGAGTAACATCAAGCAAGCTGCGGTAAGCAACATAATAACCCGGGCGGTTTTGCGCTGACAAAATTGGCTAAACATTCCCAATGTCGCATCAGCAACGACCACTACTGCCAGCAGTTTTAAGCCGTGGATTATGCCGACAACCGCATCGGCTTCAAGCCACTTGGCACTGGTTATGGCGAGTAAGAACAGCAACATAAAAGACGGTAAGGTAAAACCCAAAAATGCGGCTATTGCGCCTGCTAAGCCGCCGCGATGATAACCAATAGCAAAGCCAACCTGACTCGAACCCGGCCCTGGCATAAACTGACTTAACGCCACAAAGCTGCCATAGCGTTTTTCATCGAGCCAATTAAGCTCGCTAACAAAGGTCTGCCTAAAATAACCAATATGCGCTGCGGGGCCGCCAAAACTGACTAAACCTAAGGCTAAAAAGCGGGTAAATATTTGCCACATAAGCTGTCCAATTCCGTTTAGAGATAAGCTGGCGATAGCATCACTGGCTTAAGTTTAAATAATGAGGTTTAAATAATTAGTTTTAAATAATAAGAGTTTGATACGAGATCATTAATACCAGCTTGCTATCAACCCCGTCACTAGATTAATTATATGACGCTTTGGTGTCGTTTTTATGACAGCGTACTTTTTCTGACCGCACAGTTTGATGACAATAGGCTCGATAGCTCATTGAGTCTAGTTAGGCTTGTAATTGCGCTAACACTTTCTCGCTGAGTAACTTTAATTGCTGTAATTCATCTGCGCTGCCACCGACTTTACAGCGCATCAATTGTGGAATTTGGCTCGCTTGCCGTTTTAAAGCCAGTCCTTGGGGCGTTAACTGTAATACCCTAACCCGCTCGTCTTCTTTACTGCGATCTCGGATAACCAGTTGCTTTGTTTCCAGTCTTTTTAGTAACGGTGTTAAGGTGCCTGAGTCCAAATGTAATTTTTCACCTAAGGTTTTAACGCTAATCCCGGGCTCTTTCCACAGCACCATCATCACTAAATATTGCGGATAGGTTAGTGATAGTTCATCAAGTAGTGGCCGATAAGCGCGCACGACCGCATTGGTGGCACTATAAAGCGCAAAACATACTTGGTTTTCTAATGCCAATGCATCAAACTTTTCACTCATAATCATTCCTTAAATCCTAGTCACAGGCTTACTTTCTCGCAAAATTCTAATATCTATGGCGCTCAGTATTTGATGTGCAGCTTAATCACAACTACTGCATAGCCAAAGCGATTATCAGTTTATCACACTTAAATTGCGCACAATACAATATACTGATAGACCATTAGCCATTACTGCGCTGATACAGATTAATACAAAAATATTATCTACCTTTCCTTATTTTGGCCGATAAATCATTAACCCATTTAGGTTTCGCTAATTAGAGTAATAATATTATGGCACTTTCCATCAATGCTCCATCATCAATGCCGACCAATATCGATTCAGGTAGTAGCCTCAAAGTTGCTGTAATTGCAAAAGATCAGCAAAAGATTGAAGGTGAAATGGCCCTTCAATTAATTGAAGCCGCGCTGCCACCACCGGTTGGTAACTCAGGCCATAACATTAATATCAAAGCCTAAAGCTGTTACTGCTGAGTTGAGCTGTTGGATTAAGCTCATGATCGATTAAGCTAAATTAGCCAGATAGGTTATGATTTATTTTTAAGCACCTTTAAAAATAGGATTGTCTATCATGGCTATAAGAGCATTACTGTTATTGCTGAGTTACTGCGCGAGCACTCAGGCCATTGCACTGAGTGATCATGAGGTATTAGCTAATACTCAAGCCACTGAAGCTGATAAGTTAGCGCCTGCTTTTGATTGCCAGCAAGCAAGTGGCGAAGTGGAGCAGCTTATTTGCCAAGATAGTCAATTGGCACAGCTTGATATACAGCTCAATCAAGTGTTCAAAAAGTCAATTTCCCAGCTAGGCGCAGATGCTGATTTAGATGTAGATGCATTAGCGCAACTTAAAGCTTTTCAGCGAGGCTGGATAAAAGGCCGTAATGAGTGTTGGAAGGCTGACGATATTAAACAGTGCGTGATTTACGCCTATACTTCACGGCTAACCGAATTACAGATCGCCGCTGCGGTATTTGACGTACCTAAGGCGGTACAATATCAATGTGATCCCCCATCGAACAACAATCTGATGAGTATTAGGGTTTATTTTTATAACCAAACTGCGATACCTGCAGCAATATTGAACCTAAGCTTAGCTCCAACTGCTGATCCAATTGCAGATTCAAGAGCTGTCACGGTAGCGCAGCAAAATCCGCTATTAACATTACTGACGCTAAGTGCATCTGGGGCGAAATACCAAGGGCAGAATGTTAGTTTCTGGACTCACCAGCAACAAGCCGTGCTAAGCCAATTTGGGCAAGCGGATATAGATTGCCGAGTAAAATAGGGTAAAAGTCCAATAAAAAAACCATGCTAAAAAGCATGGTTTATTGTTTACTAACGCTAAGCGCTAAGTACTAAGCGCTAGCGGTTTAGATTAGTTTAAAATGCTGTAGCCGCGATTTGCCATGCAGTTACGCACTACTGTTTCTTTCTCTGCTTCGTAATTGGCTTCATTGGCTCTTCTATCTTTCGCGCCACCTAGCAAGCCTACAGCAACACCAATACCAGCGCCGGTTTTAGCACCATGTGAACCACTACCACCAGCAATGGCACTGCCCGCTGCGCCGACTGCCGCACCTTTAAGGCCACTACTAATGGCACCACGAGATTCAGTATTTTTATGAACTTGCTGTGACATTTCTTGGCATTGATATTGATCGAAAACAAAATCTTTTTCATTCACGCCCGTTTTATCATAAATAATATTCGCGCTAGCTGAAAATGCTAAAAAAGAAAGCGAAACCAGTAATAATTTTTTCATATAAACCTCAAGCGATAATCAACTTATGGACGTATCCTACCTAAAGCATAATGTAAAAACGGAATATCGCATTTTTAAAATGGAATAATGCTAATTTACTACTGGCTAACTAAAACTTAACTTTCAGAAGTTAAGCTAATTTACTGCTTTCATAGCTATGACACATTTGCTGCGCTTGCAGCTCATCGTATTCGCGTAAACCGCTTAACACTAGGGTTTTGATACCTGAGCCTATGACTTTACCTGCGCTTTTTAAGGCAAACTGCAAGGTCACATCACCGCGTTTGCCATTGATTTGCATATCCTGCTCAACCAATTCAAGGCTCATATCAGTGAAATCGAAAGTATCTAATTGAAAAGACATACTTTCATAAATAACCAAAGGTCTGGCTGGGTTAATCATCATGCCGTACTGTTTCATCATCGGCACGAGTACATGAATAAAATTAAGCCCAGAAAACGCCACATAACTTTTGATGAATGCCGCTTTTTGTACATCACATTGACAAAGCGCCCCTTCACGTTCGATATGCAGGTATTCTTTGCCTTTGTTGTCACAAATACTAAATTGTTCACCGGCTTGCTGATCCAGAATTAACTCAACGCCATCACCGACCATGCCAGCAAACTTAAACTTCATTTTTTTGCTCAAGCCGAACTCTGTGAGCACTAAAGCAAACAGTAAGTCACCAGGAACACAGAAGCGTTTAGCGCCAACATTATGAATAGGATTAAAGTCTTCAGCGACGTGCTTGGCGAAATTGCTCGCTTGCAAAGCAGAAATAAACACACTTTGGTCTTGCTTAGCGTAATAAGGTGACAAAAACATATACATCCATTCTTATTCGTTAAAGATATCCATCTCTTATTGAGTTGGGTTTATTGTGAATCGAGTTTACAGCAAAAATTCACATAAACTCAGCCGATGACTTAATCGCTGTCACGACTGCAGCACTATGCTCTTACCTCACTATTTGTGAAGCGAACCACATCATACTAATCCAACTCCTACATTTGAGTTAACATTATTAACTCAAATGTTGATTTTAGTAATTAATTAAGTAAACTCCATCACAATACGGATACAAATGATAACAATTACCATTTTCATTATATTTGCAATTCGCCTTTGGAGATTTACATGACTCAACACAGCCTTCGAATTAGTCTTTTAGCCACTGCCCTATTCAGCGCTTTTTCAGCATCTGCTGCCGATACAGATCCTGCAACCAATGCCACCATGGAGCAAATCTCAATTTTTGGCAGTGCCAATCCGGTTAATAATGTTCCCGGTAGTGCTCATGTTATCGGTGACGCTGAAATTGAAAACTTCAAATACACCGACATTATGCGCACCCTAGCGTCTGTGCCTGGGGTGTATCTGCAAGAAGAAGATGGTTATGGCTTACGTCCAAATATTGGTATGCGTGGCACGGGTCAAAATCGTTCTGAAAAAATCACCATTATGGAAGACGGCGTATTAGCGGCGCCTGCGCCTTATGCTTCTCCTGCGGCTTACTACTTTCCAACCTCTGGTAGAATGCAAACCGTTGAGATCATGAAAGGCGGCTCGACCCTTAAATACGGCCCTCGCACCACTGGTGGTATTATCAATATGCTTTCTCGTCAAATCCCAGTGGAAGAACTGGCTGGCGGTATTGATGTGGCCGCAGGACAAGACGGCTTTGCTAAAGTACATGCCCATGCAGGCGGTCAAGGCGAACGCGTTGGCGCGGTAGCAGAAATTTACCGTTATCAAGCTGATGGCTTTCGCGACATTAATGGTGTTGGTGGTGATACTGGTTTTGTGAAAAACGATGCCTTAGCGAAAATCAGTATTGATAGTAGCGACGATGCCAAGTATCAGCAACGCCTTGAATTAAAATTAAAGTACTCAGATGAAGTGTCTAACGAAACTTACATGGGTTTAACTGAAGATGATTATAACGCTTCACCTTATATGCGTTACTCTGCCTCTCAAAAAGATGAAATGAGCACTGATCACAAGCAAATTCAGTTAAACCATATCATCGACTTTAGCTCGACTGTATCACTTGCGACCACGGCTTATTACAACAACTTCCACCGCAACTGGTATAAAACCAATAAAGTGGCGGGTCAAAGTTTAAGTAGCGGTGGTATTGAAGCTGCGGCTGATTTTGATCGCGATCCTGCTTCAGCAGCTGCGATTGATGTTGAAGTGAAAGCCAATAACCGTGACTACCTATCCCAAGGTATTCAAACTGAGCTAAATTGGCTAGTGGGCGACCATGACTTAGCCATTGGCGCTCGTTACCATGAAGATGAAATGGATCGCTTTCAGTGGGTTGATACCTATGAATTAGGGGCTAACCAAGTGATGTCTCTGACCAATAGCGGCGTTCCAGGTACTGATTCTAACCGTATTGATAGCGCTGAAGCGTTTGCTTTTTACGTTCAAGATAAAATGACCTTTGGCGATTTAGCCATTACTGCCGGTCTGCGTTATGAAGATGTCACTACTCAGCGTCGTGATTGGGGTAAAACTAACGTCGGCCGTGAGGGTGCACCGGATGAAGATATCAGCAATAGTTTTGACGTTATTTTACCTTCGGTTGCGGCAACTTATCACTTAACTGATGATTTAATCGTGCTCGCGGGTATTCAACAAGGCTTTGCGCCTTCTGCACCGGGTAATGATGACGGTAAAGAAGAAAAAAGCTGGAACTATGAAGCGGGCGTTCGTTACAACACTGGCGCATTAAATTCTGAAGTTATCGCCTTTTACAGTGATTACAGCAACATGCATGGTAACTGTACTGCTGCCCAAGGTTGTGATGATGACAACATCGGTAATCAGTACAATGCTGGTGAAGTGGAAGTGAGCGGCGTAGAACTGAGCTTAGGTTATGAGTTTAATCAAACCAATGACATTAGCTTCCCAGTCAAAATGGCTTACACCTACACGAGTTCGGAGTTCCAAAACTCATTCAGCTCTGACTTTGAATCATGGGACGATGTTGAAAAGGGTGATGAACTGCCTTATTTACCCGATAGCCAATTTTACTTATCAGCAGGCATTCAAGCAGAAGCTTGGCAAGTGACTATTGCAGGGCGTTATACTTCAGATATGCGCACTAAAGCAGATCAAGGTAGCATTGCAACAGATGAGCTTATTGCCAATAAGACCCTGGTTGATTTATCGGCTCGTTACTTCATTAATGATGCATCAGAAGTTTACTTAACGGTTGATAACTTATTTGATGAAACCTACATGACCACCCGCATTCATGGTTCTATCTTTGCTGGTAAGCCGCAAACGGCAACACTCGGTTATCACTATAAGTTTTAATCGCTTAGGTTAAGATTTAGCTAAGCTTTAGTTAAGCGATATAAACTTAAGCCAAAGGTAAGCTCGCTAAATACCGATACAATAAAAATGGCTACTCAAACGAGTAGCCATTTTTTATTCTGCCTAATTAATCATTAAGATTATAAAGCTGACTCAGCTGAGTGCTAATTAATGATTTTCTGCCACCAAGATAACGGCTCACCACAGTTTGCAACGGGCTTGTAGCTATCGCCAGTGGCAGGCAGCGCCATCACATTGTCGCAATCGGCTTGTTTTGCCACACCAGTGTCTTTATCAAAATAGCCTTGTGTGACCCCATCTGCCGGCGTCATTCTCAAGCCTAACGGTGGACGCTGGTTTAAAAATGCTTGATACACCGCCATGGCGCCGCTTGAACCATATAAACCCGTTTTACTGTTATCGTCTTGACCAACCCAAATAGCTGCCACGTTACGCTCATCAAAGCCTGCAAACCAAGAGTCACGACTATCATTACTGGTGCCGGTTTTACCCGCTAGAGCTACATTAGGGAATGCTTGACCCAAGCGTTTAGCAGTGCCGGTTTTGACCACTTGATTCATCGCATATTGCACCAAGAAATCGGTTGCAGGATCCATTCCTTGAACGGCACTTTCACGCGTTACCTTCAATGGTTGATTATTAGTATCAAGCACCGCAGTTATTGATGTTAATGGTCGATAACGGCCATTATTGGCAATGGTTTGATAAGCCTGCGCCACCATATAAGGTGAGCCATTAATGGCCCCTAACAACATTGATGGATAGCGAGGTATAGCATCGGACCAACCCGCATTAGCCATGGTTTTAGCGACATTATCAACGCCTAATTCAATACCAATATTCACCGTTGGTACATTCATTGAGTTTTTAAATGCATCTAATAATGGCACCTGTTGACGGAATTTTCGATCCACATTTTGTGGCGACCAGGTTTTACCTTGACCATTTTGTAAGGTGATCGGTTTGTCAGCTATTGGGGTCGCCAAATTATATTTACTGCCTTGTTGCAATGCAGTGGCATACACAAATGGTTTCACTAACGAGCCAATCGGGCGGCGAATTTCCACTGCGCGGTTAAAGCCGTCAAAGCTTGGCACTCTATCCCCTACCATGGCGGCAATGCCATCGGTGTATTTGTCAGTTACCACCATCCCTACTTGCACGTTTTTAGTGCGTTCATCCAGTGATTTCATGGTGCTTAATACGGCTTTCTCAGCAGCATCCTGAGCCATAGGATCTAAGGTGGTGTATACCTTGACCCCTGATTGCTGCAGTAAGCTATCACCATAACGCGTTCGTAACTCTTGTTTTACCACCGCAAAGAAAGCTGGCAGTTTTTGATGTACTGATTTATTAAAATCACGCAGCCCGAGTGGTGATTCTACCGCCGCTTTGTATTGCTCAACGGTTAAGCGATCATCTTCCATCAGTAATCGCAGCACCAAGTCGCGGCGATTTTGCGCCCGCTCAGGTGAGCGCCAAGGGTTGTAGTATGATGGCCCTTTAATGGCGGCAATTAAAAAGGCTTGTTGGGATACTGTTAGCTCCGCGATAGGACGGCCGAAGTAAAACTGCGACGCCAAGCCCATACCATGAACGCCACGCGCCTTGTCTTGCCCCATATACACTTCATTTAAATAAGCCTCGAGTATCTCTTCTTTGCTGTATCGAAAATCAATGATGATTGCCATTAAGGCTTCACGGATTTTACGCACAATTGAGCGCTCACTGGTTAAAAAGAAGTTTTTGGCTAATTGCTGAGTTAAGGTTGAACCACCTTGAACTGTGCGCCCGGCGGTCACATTGACGATAGCGGCGCGGAGAATGGCAAATGGATTAACCCCATGATGCTGATAAAAACTGCGATCTTCGACCAAAATCAGGGCATCGACAATAGCTTGGGGCATTTCTGTGGTAGGCACAAATAATCGGTCTTCAGCGCCAGAAGCCAAAATGCGATCCAGCAATACTGGCTCTAAATGAAATACTGCTAATTGACGCTTATCACTCATGCGCTGCACTGAGTTGACCCCTTGAGAGTCAAATGAAATCATCACCCGCTGAGCTGCTTGATCGCCTTCTGGGTGTAAAAATGGTCGACGCCAAAGCTCAATTTTACTACTGGATGCTGAAAACTCGCCCACTTGACGAGGGTTGGCCACTTTACGATAGCCAAGCAGTTTTAGCTCCGCCATTAGCTGCGGATGGTTTATGGCTGCGCCGGGATAAATGGCCATTGAACGGCTAAACACTTGTGCGGGTAAGTGCCATTTTTGCCCTTCAAATTTACGGGCAATAATTTGATCTAAATAGATGCCGTAAGAGCTCACCACCACGATGCCAATCAAGCCGAGTTTCCAGCCGATTGACCACAGTTTTTTCCACATTGACGGCTTAGCTTTAGCAACGACCCTTTTTACTCTAGGCTTTTTAGTCGCCGCTTTTTTGCTGGCGGGTTTCTTTGTCGCTGCTGTTTTAGGAACCGATTGCTTTTCTGCAGGCTTTTTCGCTACATTTTTTTTAGGCGCTTGAGGAGCCATCATCTTTGTCGTTTCTGTCATCTTTTTTTAATTCTTTATCGCCATTAGCAATTTAAGCCTGGCGTCTTCTTTTTAGTAAATTTAGTGGCGGTTGTATTAACCGGATCGTCAGGCCATAAATGGCGGGGATAACGGCCACGCATTTCTTTTTTTACTTCAATATATGGGCCTTGCCAAAAACTGGCTAAATCTGCGGTTACAGCAATAGGTCGCTGGGCTGGCGACAATAATTCCATGGTGACAGTGAGCTTACCATGAAGTAATAGCGGACTTTGTGATAAACCTAAAGCCTCTTGCAGGCGTACTTTTAATAGCGCTCTACCGCTGACGGCCTTATTGCTGTCGGCGGCATCATTTTCCATGCTTTGCTTATCACTATCGCTGCCATCGGCTTCACTTTCTACGGCCTGAGCAGCGACCACTTGATACTCAATCGGTGCTCGGGTGCCGGTAGCCATTTGCCAATGAGTGGGAAGCAATTCATTCAATGTTTGCTGTTGCTGCCATGTCAGCAGATTTTTCACATGGCCAAAGGTATCAAGTTTTTGTAATTTGGCAATGGAATTCACCTCAGCTAAATATGGCGCTAACCACTGCTCTAAGCTTGCTAGCAAGCTGGCATCATCAAGGTTTGGCCAATCATGTTGCGGCGCAAATTGCTGGGCTAACTTCAGTCGATATTGTAATTGCAAAAAACTTTCGCCCAAATCCAGCACAGTTAAGCCTTTCGCGCGGATGTGACTCAATAACGCTTGCTGGATTAATTTATTATCTACCTGAGTTTCTTGAGCGCGCTGTATAATAACCTCACCCACTCGGGTTTGCTTTTCAGCAAAAAAGCGCCCTTTGGTTTCATCCCACTGACAAATTTTAACCTCATGGGTTAAAAATTTAAGCTCTTGCTGGAAGTGCTCAGGGTTGATTGCCGCAGCAAGATAGACTCGTCCTGCATTGCGGCCTTGGGTTTCTTGAAAATCGGCCACCACTAACCAAGCTTGATTAGCCATAGCATCTTCAGCATCAATAGTAACCCCTGTGCCGTTACTGAGGGCAAAACCTAGTTTACCGCGGGCTTTGGCAATTCTGTCGGGGTATGCCAGCGCCAATAATAAACTAATATCACGACTGGCGGCGTCGCGAGCCACTTGCTTGATATCGCCTTTAGCAGATAGCGCCCGCTGCCATTTATTCACTTGGGTTGCCATTTGTCCTTGGGTCGCTAAACCCAGGTACTGACTGATATCAGCGCCTTTTTTAGGTAAGCCTCGTGCTTCGAGTACCGCAGCAAGTAAACATGCCAGTAACACTAAGTCGGCCTGTTGCTGGGATTTAGCAAGGGCTTGCGAAGTCAGCAACATGTGCGCTAAACGCGGGTGACAACCTAGCTCATAGGCCGCTTGGCCTTGAACGGTGATTTTATGTTGCTCATCCACCAGCTCAAGCTTGGCGAGTAATTGCCACGCCACCTGTTGATGAATCGCTGGCGGCTTGGTTAATAGCGGTAAGGACTCAATATCACTCACGCCCCAATAGGCACAATCAAACGCCATTGACGTCAGCTCGCTTTGGGTGATTTCAGGCGCATCAGCCACCATCATTCGACTTTGTTCTTCTTGGCCCCACAATCTCACGCAGCAGCCTTTTTGTAAGCGCCCTGCACGGCCTGCACGCTGAATACTCGAGGCTTGGCTTATACGCCTTAACGATAATCGACTAACACCTGTGCGTGGGTTAAAGCTTGCCTCACGCTTATACCCACTGTCTATCACAATAGTGATGCCATCGATGGTTAAGCTCGACTCAGCAACATTAGTGGCAATGACGATTTTACGTTTGCCACTAGGGGCGGGAGAAATGGCTTTATCTTGCTCAGCAGGAGATAAATCACCGTATAAGGGACACAGTAAAAATTCATTTGGGTCTAGTCGCTGACTTAATAATCGCTGCAGTTGATTAATTTCCCCTTTGCCGGGTAAAAACACCAACACCGAGCCATGTTGGTAGTCGCTTGGGACTGTGTTGCTACTGCTGACACTGTCGATAACCACTTGGCTTAAATGACTTAGCCACTGCACTTGCCCCATTACCGGTCGGTAAAGCGTTTCAACATCAAAGCTTCGACCTTGGCTTACTAATGTGGCAGCGTCAGGCATTAATTGGCTTAAGGGTAAGCCCGATAGGGTTGCCGACATGGCAATAATTTTAAGATCTTCGCGCAGCGAGTCTTGCACTTCTAGCGCCAGCGCTAAACCCAGATCTGTGGGTAAATGACGCTCATGGATTTCATCGAAAATAATGACCTCTATGCCTTCAAGCTCTGGGTCTTGCTGGATCATCCGCGTTAAAATACCCTCTGTGACAATTTCTAAGCGGGTATTAGCCCCGACTCGGCTCTCACCTCTGACCCGATAGCCCACTCGCTCACCGACTTTTTCCCCTAGGGATTTAGCAATAAATTGCGCCACACTGCGAGCAGCAACCCGCCTTGGTTCCAGCATGAGGATTTTGCCGCTAATTTGCGGCCACTGCAGCATTGCCAGAGGTAGTGCGGTGGATTTACCGGCACCCGTGGGCGCTTCGAGGATAATTTGCGAATGATCGCCCAGCGCCTGTTGTAATGGCGCAAATAAGGCTTGAATAGGTAATGAGCTCAAAGGAGATACTTTAACGGCGAAAATCTGGCTTCAGTTTACTCATAAACGATTATTGATGCTACGGCTCTATGCAGATCGAAGCGGGGGCAGATTAAAGCATATGCAAATCGAAGCATGCACACATTGACAATTAACGACTGAAACGAAAAAGCTAATCGCCTATAAATCGATTAACCACGGCGTTCTGATCCCTGAGGATAAATCCTGCAAGCGGGTTGGTTTTCCAATCGCGTAGCCTTGGCCATAGCTAACACCAAGCTGTTTTAATTGCCGCCCAATGTCAGCGCTTTCAACAAATTCGCCTATCACTTTAAAGTCCATATCTTTACCCAGCTGGCAAATAGCCGAGACAATGGCTTTATCACTGCGGTCGTCACAGACATTAACCACAAACTGACCGTCAATTTTGACATAGTCCACATCTAAGCATTTCAAATAAGCAAAACTTGAAAAGCCCGATCCGAAATCGTCCAAAGCCAGCTTGCAACCTAAAGGTTTTAATAGCTCAATCAAGGTGGTGGCCTGTTCGAGTTGACTAATAGCGGCGGTTTCGGTGATTTCAAAACACAACTTAGACACCAGTTCGGGCTCAACCATCAAGCGTATTTCTAACCAGTCCATAAACTTGCTATCGGATAATGACAGCGCTGACAAATTTAGCGACACCATTGATAATTGCGACCAAATTTCGCTATTGCGTGCGCCCCACTTTAAAAGGTTGTCGATAACCCAGCTATCAATTTTTGATGCTAGGTTATAGCGCTCTGCTGCAGGTAAAAACACCCCTGGTGATACAAAACGGCCATCCTCTTGCACCATGCGCAATAAGATTTCCATGTGAATGCCACGCTCGTCAGAATTTAGCGGTTCTATGAGTTGATAAAATAATTCAAACTGATTAAGCGCCAGTGCCGAGACGATATCAACGGAGGCCAGCATTTGATTATATAAATGATGTACTTGGGGATCGTTTTTACTGTAAAAATGCCAGCGATTACGGCCATCTTCTTTGGCGATACGACACGCCGCATCTGCCTGACTCATAATGCGGTAAATGTCTTCTGACTTCGCATCCAGTTGAGTCATACCCATACTAACGCCAATATTATGGCTGACTTCGCCCCAAATAAATTCATGTTCGGATAATTGCTGGCAAATGCGGTTGCCCACTTGCTCGGCTGACTCTTTATCCGCTTGGAACATTAAAATGCCAAATTCATCGCCGCCTAAACGGGCAACGACATCGCCATGACGCAGTAAGTAGCTCAGACGCTTAGACACCTGACGTAACAATTCATCCCCAGCTTGATGACCACTGATATCATTAACCACTTGAAATTGATCAAGATCCATAAAGGCAACACACACAGGCAAGCGATCTTTATGCTCAATTAATTCTTCAAGCATTGCCTCAAACTGTAACCGATTCGGCAGACCTGTGAGCGGATCATAGTTGGATTGAAATGACAGCTCATCGGCTAAACGATAGCGTTCTGACACATCTTCAATCATCATCAATAATTGCTGCTCTATGTCTAATGCGCGGCAAAAGCTAAGTTTATACCAGTGAGTCACACCCGCTTTAACCAGTGGAACTTCACACCATGACTGATGCAGTGCTCCATCTCTGACAATGTGTAGGCAATCATCCAACAATATGTGGTCATCTGCATTGATTAATGAATATAAACTTTGATTACTGATTGACGGAAAAATTTGGCTAGCCACTTGATTTTGACTGCTAATACAGTTGTCCTTATCAATGAGCGAACAGGCTACCGGCAGTTGCTGAAAAAGCTCAAGGTATTGGGCTTCTTTGTTTGTTAATAATTGCGATACGCGAGCCAGCTCAGCTTCAGATGCCAGCTTTAGGCTAGCCTCGTTAAGCTTTGTCATAGGACAATTGACACCATCCGAGGCCTCAAGTTGCCAATTTAATTGATATTTTAGTGGTAAAAAAATCAACCTGGTATTGCCTATTTGCACCGCTTCACTCAAAGAGAGTGAAAACACCTCGGACCGTGACTGAACAAAATCAGTTATTTGACGCTGCAAAAGACTTGTTGTGGCATTGATATCAGCACTATCTTGTGCGAGTAATTGTTCACATAAATCAGGCAAGGCAGCGAGCGATTGGCCTATTCGTGCGTTATTAGGTTGGCGCTGAAGATGCTGTTGAAATTGATCTTGATGCTGATAAGCTTGCAACGCCTTGGCATGGTAAACTTTACCACTGGTTAGACTTTCAGTTGTTTGGGATAGTAAAACCACGATTTCATCGACGCCTAATTGCAGTTGCAATGCATCAATCTCAGCCATAACCTTATCACAGCACAGGTAGTGATTTAATTCAGCAGACTGCGGGCTAGCCCATACTGATTTCAGTTCACTATTGCTCATTCAATGACTCATTCATTCGCAGCATTTTTGCTGTCATTATGCAGTATCCCTCTAAACGGAGCTTCACTGGTCTTGCTGTTAATTTACCTAACCGTAAACTGTTGCCGTCGATTAAGCTAACATGTCTTTGACGATAAACGTCATAATAATAAAAAATAATGCTAACAACAGATAAGGATCAATGGCGTTAAGGAGACCCATGACTAAAAATCACCATAAACGTTGTTTTATTGCCATTGCATTATCAGAGTCAAACCGCACTCAATTGAGCCAATATCAGCAGCAATTAATGCCGCATCTGAGTATACAGGTTAGCGCCGTTAAGCGGGAGAATTTACATCTAACCGCTGCATTTTTAGGCAAAATTAGTTCTGATCAGATGCTGCAGATTGATCGGTATATCACCGAGCAGCATTTCAGCGCTTTTGAACAACCACTGCAACAACTTGCTTACTGGCCTAAAGCGAAAGTCTTGTGCATTCAGGGTGATGCCGAAAAAGCGTTGGCGCATATTGCCCACAGCTTAAAATTAATGACATCACACTTAAACCTTTATCAAACTCAGCATGAATTTAGACCCCATATCAGCTTATTTAGAGCTGTGTCAGAGCCTGCAGCCCTTATAGATAAGTTACCTGCACTCACTGAAGCTATAAACACAAAAGCCCGCCATTTAACCCTCTATGAATCCATTAGCAGTACTCAAGGGCTTATATATAAACCACTGCAACAGTGGCCTTTACAGCCATAACGAAAAAAAGCTGCCTAGGCAGCTTTCGTTTCTCGAATCTATAGCTAAAACCTGAAGAGTTATAGGCTTTATCGCTCTAACATTGCCGCGATGGTCAATACTCCATGAGCTGTTGCGCCAGCGCTCCATAATGGCGTAGCCGATGATGCATATGCACCAGCTAAATCCATGTGCAACCAGTTAACTTCTGGGCTCACAAAGCGCCATAAGAAGCCTGCTGCATTTGACGCGCCGCCTGCACCGCCGCCTTTCATTGCGCGGCTATTGGCGGTATCTGCATAAGGTGAAGGGCACATATCTTTATGCCAAGTATCCAATGGCAGTGGCCAGACATTTTCAGCAACAGTGGCCGCTTTTTGTTGTGCTAATTGCAAGGTTTCCATTTGCGGTGAAAATATCGCATTGTAATTATTGCCCACAGCCATAATCGCCGCACCTGTCAGTGTTGCCGCATCAATAATTAATTCTGCTCCAGTATCTGATGCTGCTTGCAGCCCGTCAGCTAACACTAAACGCCCTTCAGCATCGGTGTTAACCACTTCAACGGTAACGCCATTTTTATAAGTTAAGATGTCACCTAACTTGTAAGCATGGCCACTGATGAGGTTTTCGGCGCAACACAGAAACAATTTAACCCGCTTATTCAGACCGGCTTTCATGGCTAGACCCAGCGCTGCTGTCACTGTTGCCGCGCCGCCCATATCGCATTTCATAT
This sequence comes from Shewanella sp. 3_MG-2023, assembly GCF_030548765.1. Taxonomy (NCBI): domain Bacteria; kingdom Pseudomonadati; phylum Pseudomonadota; class Gammaproteobacteria; order Alteromonadales; family Shewanellaceae; genus Shewanella; species Shewanella sp. 3_MG-2023. The sequence goes on from NZ_JAUOSH010000024.1 coordinate 36,432, forward strand.
CCAGCATGCCTTCTGAAGGCTTAATGCTGTAACCGCCAGAGTCAAAGGTAATGCCCTTGCCCACAAGAGCGGTGGATACTTTGGCATCGGCTGCGAGTGGATTAAAATCAAGCACTAGCATCGCTGGCGGACGCTCACTGCCACGGCCAACCGCATGTAAACCAATCCATTGTTTTTCGAGTAATTCTTGGCCTTCAAAAATATCAAAACTGACCTTGTCGCCACCAATGTCTTTGAGCCAGTTTGCTGCGTGCTCGGCAAGAATAACCGGAGACAATTCTTCAGGGGTTTCGTTAACTAATTTGCGCGCGAAACTTGCCGCTTCAAAGCGATGAGATAAAGTGGCTTGAGTGCTCACGTCACCACACCAGAGTACTTCAAATGGGCCTTTGGCCGTGGTAAAACCTTGAGAAAAAGCCCATTGCGAATCAAGGCTCCATAACTCACCGTCAAGCTGCACCTTGCTAATACCCTGACTACGAATTTTTCTAGCCGCCATTTGTACTTGACGTAATTCATCTGCTGCAGATAAATGGATCAGCGCTTGATGGCCTTGAAAGCTCACATCTGCTTTACCCCAAAGGCTCTGTGGCGCTTCTCGTGTTAGGGTAATCGTCATAATTTCCATTGTAATGTCCTTGTTATGCTTGCGTTGTAACTTAGATAACCAATAAGCTAAGTGTACTGTAAATCACTAAATGAACGTGACTAATTCAGCATCATTTAGTAAAAATAATTGTTAATAAATAATTTTAGGAGCATTCTTTTTAATGGACTTTAGCCCTCCCTTACAACAAGGTACTTTATTGAGGCGTTACAAACGTTTTCTGGCCGATGTGCAACTTGATGATGGTAGCGAAATCACCATTCACTGCCCCAATACTGGTTCGATGAAAAACTGTTTGTTTCCCGGTGAAACAGTTTGGTTTTCCAGCTCAGATAACCCCAAAAGAAAATACCCAAATACTTGGGAGCTCAGTGCCACCCCCGACAATCATTTAATTGGCATTAATACCGGCCGCGCCAATGCATTAGCCGAAGAGGCGATTAGTAATGGTGTCATTACTGAACTTAGCGGTTATGCATCACTAAAAAGAGAAGTGAAATATGGTGATGAAAATAGTCGTATCGACATTTTACTCAGTGATGAAACTAAACCTTTATGTTACGTTGAGATAAAGAGCTGTACATTATTAGAGCAAGCAGTAGGCTACTTTCCTGACTCAGTTACCACTCGTGGACAAAAGCATTTGCGTGAGTTAATGCATATGGCTAGTCTAGGTCACAGAGCGGTATTACTTTTTGTCGTCCAACATAGCGGCATTAATCTCGTTCAAGCTGCTGCGCATATCGATCCACAATATGCACAATTATTAAAGCAAGCAGTTAACAGTGGGGTTGAAGTGTTAGCATATCAAACCGAACTGTCGGCGCTATCCAGCAAAATTACTCGTAAGTGCAAAGTCATTGTTTAGTTCAAAAAAGTATAACTTACTAATCAAATAATTTGCCACGCTCTAGTGTTTCTGCTATAGATAGCGGCCATAAATTTTAGACGCACATAAAATCACTAATTATTACAGGAGATGCGTTATGCCTGAAGGCACCAAAAAACTTGGCGTACTCGCTATCGCAGGTGTAGAACCTTACCAGGAGAAAGCTGGCGAGGAGTATATGGGTGAAGAGCAACGCTCTCATTTTAAGATCATCTTAGACGCTTGGCGTAATCAGTTACGCGAAGAAGTTGATCGCACCTTGAACCATATGCAAGATGAAGCTGCTAATTTTCCAGATCCTGTTGACCGTGCAGCTCAAGAAGAAGAATTTAGCTTAGAGCTTCGAGCACGCGACAGAGAACGTAAGCTGATCAAGAAAATTGAAAAAACACTACAAAAAATTGAAGAAGACGATTTCGGTTTCTGTGATTCATGTGGTGTTGAAATCGGTATTCGCCGTTTAGAAGCACGTCCAACAGCTGATCAATGTATCGATTGTAAGACGCTTGCAGAAATAAAAGAAAGACAAATGGCTGGCTAATATAGCCCATACATTTGTCACACAGCAAAACTGCTAGCTTGCTATTTATGAGGCGGGGCAGTATTGATACCAAAAGGCGAGATTATTCTCGCCTTTTGTATTTTTTGATTTTTACTTTTAGGATTAACAGAACTTGTTTATCCGCTATGGCATAAAAGCAGTAACCTTTTAGGTCGACACCAATAAATCGAGGCAAAAGCTATGTCGCTGAACTCATCCGCTTATATTGGTCGCTTTGCTCCGTCCCCATCTGGCCCGTTACATTTTGGCTCCCTTATTGCAGCCCTTGGCAGTTACCTGCGGGCAAAACAGCAACAGGGTAAATGGCTCGTCAGGATTGAAGATATAGATCCACCAAGAGAAGTGGCTGGTGCAAGCAGTGATATATTGACCACCTTAGAGGCTTATGGCCTGCATTGGGATGATACTGAGCTATTTCAAAGCCATCGGCTTGATATCTATCAGCAGCATATTGAGCAGCTCTTAAAAGAAGATCTTAGCTATTTTTGCCATTGCACTCGAAAAAAAATTCAACAAATGGGCGGCGTTTATGACAGCCGCTGTGGTCAGCTACGCCCTCGATTAACCCAAGGCGCCGTTCGTATCAGAAATAGCGCCCAGGTTGAACATTTTACTGATTTAGTGATGGGAAGTGTCACGGTAAAGCACAGCTTTGCGGCTGAAGACTTTATCATCAAACGCAGTGATGGCCTTTACGCCTATCAATTAGCTGTGGTGTTAGATGATGCCTTTCAACAGATCACTGAAATAGTCAGAGGCTGCGATCTACTGGAAACCAGCTGCCGCCAAATAAGCATGAATAATATTTTGGGCTTTAACTCCCCCAATTGGCTGCATCTACCTTTAGCCTGCACCAAGCCAGGGTTTAAATTATCAAAGCAAAATTATGCTAATGCCATTGATCGAAAACGTCCCCAAGCCAGCATCAATGCCGCATTGCGCTTTCTTGGGCAACAACAAGTTGATATTGATGATGTCGATGTCATGCTAAAACAGGCCGCAGAGCAATTTGCGATTAGCCAAATTCCACAACTATCTGAGATTCTGATTGAGCAGTGATATACTCATTCAGTAACATTTGGTATATCATAGCCGCCAGATTTTTAACCATTTAATAATGTCGTTCGAGGTGTATTATTTTTCGCCGTATAAGTCAATTCTGCAAACAGCTGTTTGAAGACAATAAAACCACTCCTGTCATTGAGCCACAAAGCCAAGATGACGGCCTGCGTTTGGACATTGTCACCAGAGATGCCCATACTATTTCTCGACGCCAAATAAGTGAAAATGCGTTAAAAGTACTCTATAGACTCAGTAAATCTGGCTATAAAGCTTACCTAGTTGGCGGTGGTGTTCGTGACATTCTATTAGGTATGGAGCCGAAAGATTTTGATGTGGTCACCAATGCGACCCCTGAAGAAATTAAAAAGCTCTTTAGAAACTCACGCTTAGTGGGCCGCAGATTTAGATTGGCACACATTGTTTTTGGCCGTGATGTTATCGAAGTCGCCACCTTCCGTGGTCATCACAATGAAAATGATGACAAAATTTCCAAATCCAATGCTGAAGGTCGTCTACTTCGTGACAATGTCTACGGTGAAATAGATGAAGACGCTGAACGTCGCGACTTTACTATTAACGCCCTGTATTACGACATTAGCGACTACTCTATCCACAGCTACGGCGGTGGTATTCATGATATCGATGCTAGAGTCATCAAGCTGATTGGCGATCCTGAAACTCGTTACCGTGAAGATCCGGTGCGGATGTTACGTGCGGTGCGCTTTGCTACCAAACTGGATATGACCATTGAGCCGGTAACGGCTGCGCCAATAAAAGAATTAGCGCCATTATTAAAAGATATCCCTGCAGCGCGTATGTACGAAGAAGTGCTAAAGTTATTTTTTGCTGGCAAAGCAGAAGCTAACTACAACATGATGCAAGATTTTGGTTTATTTGCGCCGCTATTTCCGCAAATTTCTGCGTTAATCAAAGAGCAACCCAGTGGCAATACCGCTAAAATGCTAACGGCAGTCATGGCCAGTACCGACTTACGCGTCAGCCAAGATAAACCGGTAACGCCCGCCTTCTTTTATGCGGCATTATTGTGGTATCCACTCAAGCAACGTGCTGATGATATTGCCTTAGAAAGTGGCTTAAGTCATTACGATGCTCATGTTGCCGCTATGGGTGATGTGATGGAGCAGCAATGTCGCACCATTAGCATTCCACGCCGCTTCAGTACTCCAGCAAAAGATATTTGGCAGCTACAATTGCGTCTAGAACGTAGCCAAGGCACCCGTGCCTTCAAATTATTAGAGCACCCTAAATTCCGCGCTGCTTATGATTTATTATTACTGCGCGGCGAAGCCGAAGCGGGCAATATTGGTAAAATTGCCAATTGGTGGCAGTCATTTGTTGAAGCCGATGAGCAACAACGTACTGATATCGCCAAAAGCGGTAACAAGAATGGCCCAAGCAGAAATCGTAACGCCCAGCAGCGTAAACGTAGACGCCCTAATAAGCCTAAGCCAGCTCCAAAGCCTGCTAATACTCAAGAATAACAATGAGTCATAAACCACTTAAGGTTCACACTAGGGCGACCAAAGCCGCTGAAAAGGCAACAAGGGTATTTGTTGCCCTTGGCGCTAACCTTGAAAACCCAGAGCAGCAATTAGATAATGCAGTTACTGCAATAAAAAGCTTAGGGCAAGATCATCATATAAAGGTCTCTCATTATTATCGCTCACGACCAATGGGCGATGTAAAGCAACCTGACTATGTCAATGCCGTAGTTAGCTTTAGCACCATTCTTAGCCCTATCGATTTACTTGATGCCCTTCAGGCCATTGAGAATGAGCAAGGTAGAGTGAGAGATTTGCGCTGGGGACCAAGAACATTAGATCTCGATATTTTATTATATGGCGAGCTAATGGTTGATTTACCGAGATTAACAGTCCCCCATTACGGCATGAAACAACGCAGTTTTGTGCTAATACCACTGGCAGATATTGCTGCCGATTTAGTGCTACCATGTAACACTAAATTACAACACCTTATTACCACTGAAATGCGAGCTGAGTTAATTCAAATTTAACCCATTGTAATGGTAGCTCAGAGTGTATTTCCATTATTTGAATATGATTTCTTTGCAGAGTTTATTATGTCAAAAGTCACTAGCTCAACCCTGATAAAATTCAAACAAGAAGGTAAAAAATTTACCGCCCTTACCGCTTATGATGCCAGCTTTGCCGGCGCATTTGATAGCGAAGGTGTCGATGTGCTTCTTGTTGGCGACTCCTTAGGCATGGTGCTCCAAGGCCACAATGACACCTTACCTGTGACCGTTGATGACATTGCTTATCACACCGCCAGCGTCAGCCGCGGTTGTAAACGCGCCCTACTTATCGCAGATATGCCTTTTATGAGTTACGCCACACCGGAACAAACCATGCGCAATGCCAGCACCCTAATGCAAGCAGGTGCAACCATGGTAAAAATGGAAGGTGGTGAATGGCTACTTGAAAGCGTTAAAATGCTCACTGAACGCGGTATTCCTGTCTGTGCTCACCTTGGGTTAACTCCGCAATCAGTACACGTATTTGGAGGCTTTAAAATTCAGGGCCGAGAAGAAGATAAAGCCCAACGTATGATTGATGATGCCAAAGCTTTAGAAGCCGCTGGCGCGCAATTATTAGTAGTTGAATGCATTCCAACTGCACTCGCGAAAAAAATCTCTGAAGCGCTTACCATACCGGTAATTGGTATTGGTGCAGGTCCTGATACTGATGGCCAAATTTTGGTCATGCATGATGTACTGGGGATCTCCAGTGGTTACATTCCAAAGTTTTCTAAAAACTACCTCAAGCAAACTGGCGAAATACGCGCGGCAATAAGAGCCTATATCGAAGAAGTTGCCAATGGCAGTTTCCCTGCTGATGAACACTCATTTAATTAATAGTGAACCAATTAATTAATAGTGAACCAATTAATTAAATCGATAGATATTTTGGATAAATAGTTTAGGTAAAAATGATGATCACCACCGCGAATATTGCTGAGATTAGAAAGCAAGTAAAGCAATGGCATATGCAAGGTGAAACCGTTGCGTTTGTGCCAACCATGGGCAATTTACACCAAGGTCACATTAGATTAGTTACTGAAGCGCTTAAAAGAGCCGATCATGTGGTGGTGTCTATTTTTGTTAATCCAATGCAGTTTGGACAACATGAAGATTTAGCAGCTTATCCGCGCACCCTAGCAGATGATCAGAATGCACTGATTAATGCGGGTGCAGAGCTACTATTCACACCGACAGCAGAGATTATTTACCCTAAAGGCTTAGAGAATCAGACCTTTGTTGAAGTACCTAAAATAGGCGAAGAGTTTTGCGGCGCCAGTCGTCCCGGACACTTCCGCGGTGTGGCAACCATAGTTTGTAAACTATTTAATATTGTTCAAGCGGATATCGCCCTGTTTGGTCGTAAAGATTATCAACAGTTGATGGTCATCACCGCCATGGTTGAAGACTTATCTCTGCCTATCGACATCATCGGCATCGACACTGTTCGAGAAGCATCAGGGCTCGCTATGAGCTCTAGAAATGGCTATTTATCTGCCCAGCAAAAAATCCAAGCCACAAGCATAAAGAAGGTAATGGATTATGTTGCCGCTCAAGTGACCGCTGGAGAAACCATTGAGCTAGCCATTGAAGTAGCTAAACAACAGCTCATTGATGCAGGTTTTAAAATGGACTTTTTAGCGGTAAGAAACGCAGCGACTTTAGCCCCAGTGACAGCTGAAGATAACCATTTTGTTATACTTGTCGCGGCCTATCTGGGCAATACTCGCCTAATCGACAATCTAACTTTTAGTCGTTAAACCATTGGCTTGTTCGTTAGTAAGACTTAGAAGAGAATTCACTAAGTCTTACTAGTCTAATTGCTGACTCTGATTATGATTATGATTTTTAATCCAAATAGATAGTTATTTTGAAATTCGCTTTACTGCCCTTTTTAGCCAATATTCGCCTAATCGACAACCTGAGTTTTAGCCGTTAAGTCATTCGCTAGTTGGCTTGTTCGATAGTAATACTTAGAAGAGGATTCACTAAGCCTTACGATCGTAATTGCTAAATCAGAAACATATCATCACTTTGTAATACTTATTACTGAATTTTGGCGAAAACCTCACCGAATCAATAACCTTACTTTTAGTCGTTAAGCCATTCGCCATTGACAGTGTAAGACTTAACCCAATGTCCACTAAGTATTACAAATTTATAGTGATTTTTTACTATTACATTATAAAACCAGCGTCAAAAAACTGGCATTCTCACCCAAATTAAGCCATAGTTAAAAAGTATGCTAAAGCATTACAGCAATAACCGACTATAATAATTAACAACCAGCGGAACTCAATGGATATTGAGCCTCCAAGCGGTAACCTTCTGATATAAACCCAACACCTAAGTTGATACGATATCGGTTAGACAAAAGGATCTGTGGCCGCATGCCAAGTAGACTATTACAAACATTCATTTTGCTAGCGTTGATTGCAAGCCCTATCGCATCAGCCAATGGCATTTATAAGTGCATGAAAGATGAACGCGTCGTCTTTAGTCAAACTGTCTGCCCGAAAGAGTATCGTCAGCACAAAATCGAATTTCAATTAGGGATCACTACCGAAATCGACTCTGATAAAGTTGTCCTTAAAGAAGACCCGCTCAAAGCCCTACTGAAGAAAAAAACCATTTCAAAAGAGAAGTTAATTCAGCTGCTTGATAGTGAAGTGTATCGATTGAAGCAAGAAAACAGCTACTTCGAAATTCTGCGCGCCAGTGAAATCCAAAAACTTGATCGTAATCGCTATTGGCATAAAAAAGAAAAAGATGACCCTGATTACATTAAAGATTTGAAAGAAATCAATTCACGCTTTGACGAGCTTATGAGCAATAATCGTCAAGTTATCATCGTATTAACTGATCATAAAAAGAAAATCATCGAAGAAAGTGATGCGCCAACATCACTGGCACAAAAAGAAGGCTAGCCGCGACTAAAAGTGATTTTTAGTCGCTTTCATTTTAGCTAAGTACTGATTATCGACCTCACCAGCTAGCCTCAACTTAAACAGCCAGTATCAACTTAAACACTAGTCCAAACTCAATATTCTTGAGAAGCAAAGCCAGTTACTCCAGCCGCTAATCTGGCTTAAATACTCCGATCATATTGCCATTGGCTTTTTCAGCCACTTTAGCTTCCGTTTGTTGCTCTCGGTAATCACAATCAGTACATTCCACAGTTTCAATACCATTTTCTTTGAATAATACGATACTGTCTTGGGCGTGACATTTAGGACACTTTGCTCCTGCAACGAAGCGCTTTTTAATTTTTGGCATAATGTTGTTATTTTTCTAATGTAATTGTGCAATTCCTGTGACGCTATTTTGCCATGATTTCAGCCAAAGCGTCTCACTATTTCACAGAAATAAAATGTCATTCAGCATTGGGATACGTTATTATCACTGCACTTTACGTATTCACTCCAATCAAGTTGCTATTCATGATCAACATCAGCCAAGCTCAGCTCATTCGCGGAACTAAAACCTTACTCGATGATGCCAACCTTACCGTTTACCCGGGCCATAAAGTGGGACTGGTCGGGGCCAATGGAACCGGAAAATCAACCCTGTTAGCGTTGATTTTGGGGCAGTTACAACTTGACAAGGGTGAGTTTAGCCTTCCTGCTGGTTGGCAAATAGCCACTGTAGCCCAAGAAACGCCTGCGCTAGAGGTGTCTGCACTGGAATATGTGCTTGATGGTGATAGTGAATTTCGAGAGCTTGAAGTTCAATTAAACAAAGCTCAAGATGAAGATGACGGCCATAAAATTGCCCTCATCCACGGTAAAATTGATGCGATTGGCGGCTATGCGATTAAATCTCGCGCCGGCTCATTGTTGGCAGGCCTAGGCTTTAGCGAAGCGGAGCAAAGCAATCCTGTAAAGAGCTTTTCAGGTGGTTGGCGAATGCGACTCAACCTTGCTCAAGCACTGTTGTGCCGCTCAGACTTACTGCTGCTGGATGAGCCCACCAACCATTTAGATTTAGACACCATGTACTGGCTAGAAGGCTGGATTAAGGCCTATCAAGGTACCCTGATCTTAATCAGCCATGACCGCGATTTTATTGATGGTATCGTGGATGAAATTGTTCACGTTGAACATACTAAGCTTAATTACTACAAAGGCAACTACAGCTCCTTTGAGCGGATCCGCGCCGAACGTATGGCGCAGCAGCAAGTGGCCTATGAGCGTCAACAAAAAGAACGGGCACATATGCAGAGCTTTGTTGACCGCTTCCGCTACAAAGCCAGTAAAGCTAAACAAGCCCAAAGCCGCTTAAAAGCGCTGGAGAAAATGGCTAACTTACTGCCATCCCATGCAGACAGCCCATTTCACATGGCATTTCGTGAGCCTGAAGCCTTGCCTAACCCATTAGTGACTATGGAGAAAGTCTCTATTGGCTATGATGATAAAACCATCCTTAGCGAAGTGGAGCTTAACTTAGTACCAGGTGCACGTATTGGCTTGCTGGGCCGAAATGGCGCGGGTAAATCAACCTTAATTAAGTTGCTATCGGGTCAATTACAACCCAAAACGGGTAGATACCAACCTAATCCAGGAATGAATATTGGTTATTTTGCTCAGCATCAAATTGAATTTTTAAGTCTTGATGATACCCCGTTACAGCACATGGTGCGATTAGCGCCTAACGCAAAAGAGCTAGAACTTAGAAACTTTCTCGGCGGTTTTGGTTTTAATGGCGATATGGCACTTGCCCCCGTTAGACCGTTCTCTGGTGGCGAAAAAGCGCGCTTAGTGTTGGCACTATTAGTTTGGCAGCGTCCTAACGTACTGTTACTCGATGAGCCCACCAACCACTTGGATTTAGAAATGCGTCACGCATTGACCATGGCGCTGCAAACATTTGAAGGTGCGATGGTGATTGTGTCACATGATCGACATCTTTTACGTTTAAGCTGTAGCGATTACTACTTAGTAGACCAAGGCGCTGTTAAACCATTCCAAGGTGATTTAGATGACTATCATCAATGGTTATTAGATGCGGCTAAAGCGGCTCAGTCCAATAGCAGCAAAGATAGCTCGGCAACTCCAAGTATTGATAAAAAGCAGCAAAAACGCATTGAAGCAGAGCTAAGACAAAAAGTATCGCCACTGCGTAAAAAACAAATAAAGTTAGAAACTGAGCAACAAAAAATCACTGCCAGATTAGCAGAATTAGAAATAGAGTTAGCTGATGGTTCACTTTATGAAGCTGAAAATAAAGCTAAAATGACCAAAGTACTCAATGAAAGAACCACGCTCACCCAATCAATGGACGAAAGTGAAATGAACTGGTTTGAGCTACAAGAAGAAATTGAAATCATCGAACAAGAGTTTGGTATCGGTTAATTCATAATGCAGATAACAAGGGATAGGATCAGTGCAGCAGTTTAATTCATTACTATGGCGAGAATGTGAAAGCCAATACGCTATTGAACCTAAGCGCTACATCAGCCTTCAGGATGCTTACCAAGTGAATGTTAACATGCTGCTACTGGCGCAATACCTTGATAAAAAAGGCTATCTACTGCCCTTAGTCCAATGGCAAGCGTTAGCGGCTACCATAAACGATTGGGACACCAAGGTCGTTAACCCTTATCGCACCTTGCGCCGTTTAGCGAAAGAGCATATTAAAGCTAATGAATATCAGCAGATGCTCGACATTGAGTTAATGCTGGAACGTAAATCCCAGCAAATGCTACTAACAAAACTCAACACTGTTACCCCAGAGATTAAAGCGAATCAGCATTGCGCAAATGAAAATACCGATAACTACTTATCATTATTCGGGATTAACCATGATGATTTTAAAAATTTACACGCAATTTAATACCGCTGCAGACTAACAAAATCACATAGCATTAAACCTTAACTGACGGCTTTAAACGCTCTGCCAATAAGGTCGCATTTCGGGCCACAATCGCGTAAATCGATAGCTGCGGATTAGCACCTAAACTAGTTGGAAACATGGAGCCATCCATAACTGACAAGTTTTCAAAATAATGGGAGCTCCCCTCACTATTGACCATCGATAGGGTTTTATCTTCTCCCATAGCGCAACCGCCCATTACATGGGCAGAGGCTACAATGGTTTTTAATAAACCAATATCCATAGTGGCAATGGTTTGCTTGGCTTGTTGCCAGTTAAGCTGCTTGCCAACACCATCATTAATGGGCAACACGGCATTAGCACCTGCAGCAAATTGCAGCTCTGCCATAGTGGCAAACGCCCTTCTCGCCGCATCCCAAAAAGGTTTTTGTAGCGGATAATCTAACGCAAAGCCGGTATCAGTTAAGCGTACTTGCCCACCTGGAGACTGAGCCGAATAGCCATCACGCACTAAGGCAATCATCACCTGTAAATTGTTAAACTGGGTCATTAACTCGGCATGACTACGACCATAACCAATGGTTTTTGATGCGATTAATACTGGATGGATCGGGGGCACTTCTAATTTATAACCCAGCTCTCCAGCAGCGCCATCACGCCATACAAATTCATCGGAATATATCGATTGCGGCGCGCCGCTATGGCCATCAATTTGCTTATCAAAAATGCTGCCTGATAACAAAGTAGGATGAAGAAAAGTTTTACCTAAAAGCTGATAAGGATCTGGGGTATTAGCACGCATTAAAATCGTCGGCGTATGAAGAGCACCCGCACTAAGAATATAGTGCTTCGCCTTAAAAGTCAGAGTCGCGCCATGGCCTGAAGCAAGAGGCGCTCTGGCGGTTAAACCAGTCACTTTATCGGCTTTATGCTGTAGATCAGTAATTTTAGCGTTTGATATTAACTGAGCGCCTTGCTCTAAGGCACTCGGTATGGTGGTGACCAGCATAGACTGCTTAGCGTTGACCGGGCACCCCATACCGCAATAACCTGTATTCCAGCAACCTTTAACATTACGTTTGATCACCGTATATTCCCAACCGAGTTTTTCACAGCCTTCTTTTAAGGCCGCATTATTACGGTTAGGTTGAAATTGCCACTCGCTGATATTTAGCCGCGTTTCCATTTTTTCAAACCATGGCAATAAGCTTTCTGACGATAGGCCTTTAACTGACTTTTCTTGGGCCCAAAATGCTAAGGCTTGCTCAGGTGTACGAATTGAGGTGGTCCAATTAACCGTCGTTGAGCCGCCCACACTGCGACCTTGAAAAATACCAATACCTTTGTCAGCGGTTTTCATCGCTGCTGCTTGCTGATATAGATCAGGGTAAGCACGGCGCTCTTCCATATTAAAATCACTGGACGATTTAAGTGGTCCAGCTTCAACCATGATGACCTTAAGACCCGCTTGAGTGAGGATTTCAGCTGCCGTTCCGCCCCCCGCGCCCGTGCCGACAATCACTACGTCTGCTTCAAAATGCTGATCGTTTTCAAGTTTACTCGCATCAATATGTTGCCAGCCGGCTTTTAAACCTTCTGTAATGGGGTCAATAATATTAGCGGCCACGTCTCACTCCTAAACACGGTTTACATCAAAGAAAATTAGACTGTCAAAAAAGTGGGTTTAGCGTAATGTAACCGTCCCCAATGCTCTGGGCAGGCATAATAACTGGATAGCACTAATTCCCGTAAGCCAAGATAGGCAGTTTGCAGCATTTGCAGAAAATGATGGCGCCACTCTTCTAGCATCAACACTAACTCATCAGCAGAGCGAAGCATCAATGGCGTCAGGCTACTCGTTAGCAGCAATAAACCCATCCGGCTCTCAAGTAGATTTAATAGCTGATTAATCTCGCTTTTTTGATCATCAGGCAGCACACTGATGGTTTGATTAATCGCGACTATGGTACGATTAATAAAGGCTTCGCGATAATTAGCAACTTCTGGCAAAGTGCCATCCATAAAAATAGGGATTAGCACATTAAAAAGTAAACGATGATTTTCATCAGGATGATCGGTAATGTCTGGGGTGTATAAACTCACACCCAAGGCCAGCGCAGCGGTACCGGTAAAGGCGCCAGCCAAAAAGGTTCTTCGTTTCATAGTTATCCCTTGCTGCAAACATCTGTGATAAAGTGGTCGCTAACAACATTTAAACATACGTTTGAACATTCACAAACTATTGCACTATACATACCCTTATGAAAAAGATTTTCACTCCACCATGGTGGGCAGTAAGTCCTCATATTCAAACGATTTTACCTGTTTTATTTAAGGTGGCCAAACCAGACACCCACAGACAGCGCCAAGAGCTGACTGACGGTGATTTTATTGATTTGGATTGGTTAGGCAAGCCGCAAAATGGCCAGCCAATTTTAGTGATCCTCCATGGACTTGAAGGCAGTAGTGAATCACACTACGTCAGGCGTATGCTACAAACCGCCCAAAACCATGGCTTATGCGCTGTTGTCCATCATCACCGTAGTTGCTCAGGCGAGCCAAATCGGTTAGCCAGAAGTTACCATAGTGGCGACACCGAAGATATTCACTTTACCCTAACTCAGTTACATCAGCAGTACCCAGAATCACCACTGTATGCCGTCGGCTACAGCCTAGGCGGCAATGTACTGGCAAAATATCAAGGTGAACAAGGCGAGCAAAGCTTGCTAGAAAAAACCATAATTGTTTCAGCGCCTTTGTGGCTCGCAGCCTGTGCTAAAAAATTAGAAAAGGGCTTTTCAAAAGTTTATCAGCAGCATTTAATAAAGCAACTGCAAGCCAAAATGCACAGCAAAGTACTGCAAAGCAATTTGGTTGAGAAAATGCCCGTCACTGAAGCGCAAATTCAGCAATTAAGCACCTTTTATTTATTCGATGATAAAGTGACGGCTCCTTTACACGGTTTTGCTGACGTTAATGATTACTACCAAAGAGCCAGTGGTAAGCCTTTTTTAAAAAATGTCAGCAAGTCGACCTTAGTTATCCATGCTCAAGACGATCCTTTCATGACCGATGATGTCATTCCTGCGGCAGTAGAATTATCAGAACATGTGGAATACGAGTTACACCCTAAGGGCGGCCATGTTGGCTTTATCAGCGGCGGCGTTCCTTGGAAGCCACGTTTTTACCTTGAATCAAGAATTATCCATTTTTTAAAGAGCTAATTATGCTTATTCCTTATGATGCCTTGCTACAACTGCCACCAGCAACATTAGACAATTTAATTAAAGAGTACTTGTTTACCCAAATTGAAGATGGCTCTTTTGGCCAAACCGATGACGCTCAGTTACAAAATGCCATAAATCAATGTAAACAAGCTTTAAAACAAGGCGAACTCATCGTTGAATTTAGCGAAGAAGATGAATCCATTGCCATTAGACAAAAACAGCAGATCATTCATCCAAACAGTGATGACAAAGAGCCATTCTTTTAATGCAAGATTGACCTAACCCGTTTCAAGCCGTATAAATAGAGTCTGTTTTTCTTCAGGTTGAAACATGTGAATGTGAATGACTAACGGATTATAAAATACTGAATTGTCATCATAATTAACTTCTTCACGTTTGATCTAGGTAGGATAAATGTCTATTAAACACCCCATTATTGCTGTTACTGGCTCATCTGGCGCAGGCACAACAACAACGACCACAGCATTTACTCATATCTTCCGCCAGCTGGGCATTAATGCAGCGTTTATTGAAGGGGATAGTTTCCATAACTTCACCCGTGCAGAGATGGAAGTATTAATTCGAAAATCACAGGCTGAAAATAACAACCTCAGTTACTTTGGCCCTGAAGCCAATAATTTCGTCAAACTTGAAGAGTGCTTTAAAAGCTATGCCGAAACAGGCCAAGGCCAAACCCGTAGCTACTTACATACTTTTGATGAAGCGGTGCCATTTAACCAAATGCCCGGCACATTTACCCAGTGGCACCCATTACCTGAAAAAACCGATATGCTGTATTACGAGGGTTTGCATGGCGGCGTCGTCACTGAAGATGCTAATGTTGCCAAGCACGTAGATTTATTGATTGGTATGGTGCCCATTGTCAATTTAGAGTGGATTCAAAAAATTATTCGCGATACCTCAGACAGAGGCCATAGCCGTGAAAAAGTCATGGGCTCGATTGTGCGCAGTATGGATGATTATATTAAGCATATGACGCCACAATTTTCTCGCACCCATATCAACTTTCAACGAGTTCCTACAGTTGATACCTCCAATCCATTTAGCGCTAAAGACATCCCCAGCTTAGACGAAAGTTTTGTGGTGATCCGCTTTAGAGATATTGACAATGTTGATTTTCCTTATTACTTAAGAATGATTGACGGCTCGTTTATGTCACGCATCAATACTTTAGTCGTGCCTGGTGGCAAGATGTCATTAGCAATGGAGTTAATATTAACCCCACTGATTAAAGATATTATGCAGAAAAAAGCAGCTGCCGATGAAGTACAACAGCTCGATGATGCTAGCTCAGCAGAATAAGCAACGACTAATACAAGTAATACAAGTAATACAAGTAAACTTGGCAGGTTAAGCTTAATTTAAGCCTAAACCATTATCATTCTCGCTGTCGGGACTTCAGGCGAAAGAACGATAGTTGATGTGCTCTTGGGTGTTAATTCCCCCTTATTTATCTGTTAGCGCACTTGGGCATATCAGCAAACCTGCTTCTATTATTCGCTGTTCCTGTCACTTGCTCTTTGAAGCGCCCTTATAAGCCGCGTTCAATTAAGACTAAAACCATTTCAACTCGCCCTGTTAAACCGTTAATTTAACGAGACCAGTAAGCGTTTTATCTCAGCCCGAACCAAATCAATTTTAGCGGTAATCTCCATACTTGCAGCTTCGCTCTCTAGCATCTGTTGCCATTGTTCTGACCAAACTAAGGTTAAATTTTGTGCTTTAAGCCTGACTTGATCATTGGTTAATGAACTTAAATCTTCAATTAAGCCCACTTTGACCCATCCCACCCTAGGGTTACCTAATTCAGTATCATTATCGTAATGCGCCGCATAGACCAATTGCTCTAATTGCGCTAGCTCTAGCAGCATTTCAAAACTTGCTGTTCTAACATTGCTATTATGCTCTGTTATCTCCATACGCCAGACGTTATATGAGAATCCCATTAGCGAAAACAGTAAGCTAAATATCACCGTAAGCTGATAGAGCTTTAATTTATTATCTACAATTCCATTCATTGTGATCGCCTAGTCGTGATGAATAAACTGACTCTAATCATCAGCTAATAATAGCTATGATTTGTCCACGCGCACTAAAATTTAGCCACAAAAAAACGGCCTTGTTGGCCGTTTCAATTCAAACAAAACATTGCTTAATTCATTAATGGAATGATTTCACGATAAGCCCTGCCTTGCTGATACTGTTCAAGTCGCATGATAAATTCATCGCTCTGGGCAACTTCTGGGTTTTGCTTTAATGCTTCAATGGCTTTTTGTTGGGTATCAACAGCCAGTTCAAACTCACCCATTTCGGCATAAGCAGCAGCAAGGTTATCTAAGTTGGTCGGATCGTTAGCGTTACTTTCAAGCAATTGCAGTGCAAGCTGCACCGCTTTTGACCCATTACGATACTC
Organism: Shewanella sp. 3_MG-2023; assembly: GCF_030548765.1. Taxonomy (NCBI): domain Bacteria; kingdom Pseudomonadati; phylum Pseudomonadota; class Gammaproteobacteria; order Alteromonadales; family Shewanellaceae; genus Shewanella; species Shewanella sp. 3_MG-2023. The sequence continues at coordinate 53,104 of NZ_JAUOSH010000024.1, forward strand.
TTCTTCAGGGCAGGTCGCTAAAATCCACGCCACATTCCCCAGCGCAATTTCGTCACCTGCTTGGGTGAATTGCTCTAAAGCTTTGCCGCAACTGCGGGTTACACCATCGCCACCAGCAGAGTAAATAAAGCCTAATCGAAAGTGAGCTCGTGGATCGCCATGCTTAGCTAAAGACTGGTACCATTTTTCTGCTACCGCTAAATCCCGCGGTAATAACTTTCCTTCAAAGGTTAAATCTGCCAAAGTTTGCTGCGCTTTAATATGATCTTGTAGCGCCGCTTGCTCGACCCAATAAATGCCTTGATCAATATCTTGGTCGACAAATCGCCCCGCTAAACTCATTAGCCCTAATAAAAATTGTGCGTCGGCATTGCCTTCCGCCGCCCGCAATTGGATATGAACTAATTTACTAGCCGCTTGAGATGCTTTCGATTGAGGAATTGAAAAGGCACTGACTGGCGCACTGACACTCGTCAATAAACCTAATGAGCAGGCTAAGCCAACACTTAATAATTTCTGCGAATATTTCAAACTAACCTCGTACTGCAGCGATTCAACTTTGATAATCAAATTAACAATAACCACCAATGGGGATTTTTACAATAAACCAATCCCTATTAATCATAATAAATCGTTCATCTTCAATCTAAAGCTTGATAAAAATCTGATAAAACAATGCTTTTAAAGAAACATCAACTTGCCATTTAAAACAGACAAGGCTAAATTAGATAATAATGTGGCGTGCAGCTGCAAAAATAAATTTCTAATTTAATAACTTAATACCGTACTTGACTGTTTTTTCATAATGTTAAACTCGATCTTCATCAAAGTTTTACACGATTAACTCAAGTACAATTACTTTATTAGATAGTCCTTACTTTCATTTTATCAATCGAGGAAATACACATGGCTCTGATTGGCAAGCCTAAACCTGATCCAACTTTGGAATGGTTTCTTTCACACTGTCACATCCATAAATACCCAGCGAAAAGCACCTTGATACACGCAGGTGAAGAGTCTGATACCTTGTATTACATCGTTAAAGGTTCAGTCGCTGTATTGATTAAAGATGAAGAAGGGAAAGAAATGATCCTTTCATACCTTAATCAAGGTGACTTTATTGGTGAACTTGGTTTATTCGAAGAACAAGCTGAACGTACAGCTTGGGTTCGTGCCAAACAACCTTGTGAAATCGCAGAAATTTCTTACAAGAAATTCAAGCAACTGATTCAGGTTAATCCTGAAATTCTAATGAAGTTAACTGCGCAAATGGCTTACCGTTTGCACAGCACTAGCCAAAAAGTCGGCGATTTAGCTTTCTTAGACGTTGCTGGACGCATCGCACAAACATTATTACACCTTGCTAAGCAACCAGATGCAATGACTCACCCTGATGGCATGCAAATTAAGATCACTCGTCAAGAGATTGGTCAAATTGTAGGTTGTTCACGTGAGACTGTTGGCCGTATATTAAAAATGCTTGAAGAACAAAATCTTATTCAAGCTCACGGTAAAACTATTGTGGTATATGGCACTCGTTAAGTTAAGCTTCAGCTTGATTTAAGGGTGATTAATTAAAGTGATAATTAGCAATTCTAATTATCACTTTTTTTATGGGAGTCTGTCTGATGAGGCTGCTGACTGCATTACTACTCAGTCTACTTATATCGACTCTAACACCAGCATCACAAGCAATGACTGCAGAGCTACCACATGATGAAGTTCAACGCTTAGTTACATCCGGTAGCATTCGTTCGCTTGATTATTCCCTCACTTTACTTGCACAATACTGTCAGGGTGAATTAATTGATGCCAGCCTCTATCAAGAGGATGACAAATGGCGTTATGATTTACAGTTAAAGATAAAAAAAGGGCATATCATCCATTTATTTCTCGATGCTACAAATGGGATGCCAGAGTCAATTGACCAACTACCAAGTGAATGCCAAATAAATGAAACTGCTACTCGTTGAAGATAACACCCTCTTAGTTGCTGAGCTTGAAAAACAACTAAAACAAGCCGGCTACGTTACTGATGTAACCGATAAAGCTGTTGAAGCAGATTACCTCATCAAAGAAACTCAATACGATTGTGTGATTTTGGATATTGGCTTGCCTGACGGTAATGGCTTAACACTCGTCGAGTCTTGGCGTGAAAAAGGCATTGATACGCCGGTGATTATGCTCACTGCGCGCAGTCAGTGGCACGAGAAGGTCGAAGGCTTTAATGCGGGGGCTGATGACTACCTTGGTAAGCCTTTTCATGCTCAAGAGCTGTTAGCGCGAGTTCAGGCACTTATTCATCGTGCCCATGGCCGTCTTAATACCTCATCAAAGCAGTTGAGTTATGGTGGCATTACCCTTGATGAGTCAGAGCAACGAGTGCATATCGGTGACAAGCATTACGAATTAACCGCCATGGAATTTAGACTATTAAAAATATTTTTAATGTCGCCAAAGAAATTACTCTCAAAAGCACAACTTACCGATAAGCTTTATCAATTTGACGATGAAAAAGAATCAAATGTGGTTGAAGTATACGTTACCCATTTACGTAAAAAACTTGGTAAAACCGCCATTGAAACCCGCCGTGGCCAAGGGTATATTTTTCACGGCATTGTTGAATGATATCAATCCGCAGTAAGCTAAGTTTATGGCTTAGCGGTTTAATCATTATTGCCACCGTCATCGGACTCATATTATTTGAGTCCATGTTAAGACAAGCGTTTCATGACTCTATCATCAATCGTCTCGAAGAAGATTTAGAACACATCATTATCGCCAGCCATATCAATGCTGGTGAAATTATCATCGACCAAAACCAACTCTCCAGCTTTTACAAACCAGCCTATTCAGGTCGATACTTTCAATTTAACTCCGATGATCAAGTGATCCGCTCCCGTTCTCTATGGGATGTGCAATTAGATATCGAATTATTGCAGCATGATCAAACCCGGGTATGGCAAGCCAAAGGGCCAAAAAATAATGACATGCAGTTATTATCGATTGGTATAGGCTCAATCAATGGCGATAAAGTTGCCACCCTTACGGTTGCTCAAGACTTAAGTATTGGCCGGCGGGTCTTTAGTGAAGTGTTTGGCACTAAGTTGGCGATTAATATCGCCATGCTACTGGCAATGATTGGCGGTATTTTTATCATTCTACGCCAATCATTTAAGCCAGTTAAACACATTCAAGATTCACTGGCCAAATTACGCCAAGGTGAAATCGATGCCCTAGAAGTCACCAAGATTCCAGTTGAAATAAAACCTTTAGCTGAAACCTATAACGAATTATTAGATTACACCGCTAATCAAATTGAGCGCAGTAGAAATAATTTAGGTAATTTAAGCCACGGCCTAAAAACCCCATTAGCCGTGATGCAGCAACAAGTTGAAGTATTGGGTTTATCAAACCCGCAAGCGGCTGAAGCCATGCAGCAGCAATTAGACCTGATCCGCAACATGATCGAACGTAAGCTCACTGCAGCTAGAATTACTGGTGATATGCTGCCAGCAGCGCAAATGGTGGTGCCACGTGATTTTGAGGCGCTCATTAGCACTCTAGATAAAGTACATCACCATAAAAACATTCATTGCAGCATTGATGTCAGCGATGACATAAGTCGCCTGCCGATACACCGTGAAGATGGTATGGAGCTGTTTGGTAATTTATTAGATAACGCTTACAAGTGGGCAAATTCAGCGGTCAATTTGACGGTATCTCAGCAGCAACAAACATTAACCCTGTGTATCGAAGATGATGGCCCCGGCGTCAATGACGATCAAATCAGCCAACTGACCAATCGCGGTAAACGTTTAGATGAAGCCGTGTTAGGCCATGGGCTGGGGTTATCCATTGTAAAAGAAATTGTTGAGCAATATGGTTATCAACTCAAGTTCGAGCGTGGTGATGTGTTAAAAGGCTTACATGTTTGCATTATATTTGCCAATACCACCCCAGATGGTAGCGCCGTAACATAATCCCTTAATGGCGTACTAAAACCTTGCAACTTAACAATGAAAAATGCCAGATAAACTGACTTACTTGGCATTTTCATTAGCGGTAAAATTAACGCAATTCTACCGACTTAGCTAGCAGCATTATTTGACAGCATTAGTACTTTCAAAGATTTTGTCAGCAGACGCGGCGACAAAACCAGTATACAGGTCACCGTCAGCCATCGGATAACGACGGGCAAACTCATAGAAACAAGTTGGAATTTCAAGTTCGCCATCTGCAAAGCTGACCACCATGCGATCTGCCATCGTTGATGACTGCTCTAATAGCACTTCAGCTGAACCTTTAATCTCACCACCAGCGGTGTTTAAGGTAAAGCCAGCAGCTTTTAGGGTTTCATTGACTGATTCAATGGTTTCAAAATCAGGCAGCTCATTAATGGAAACCGTAAAATGGTTAGCGCGATAACCAATGGCCGCAACCCAAGCTGCGTACTCGCTTTCTGCCAATAAGGTTTTGTAAGTGGCGATATCGACACGCCAATGACAGCCTGAATATAAAAAACTATCCGCAGTTGTCGCCGCAGCATCCACTTGATCAACTAAACCATGGATAATGCTTTGCACTTCAGGGCTAAATTCTTCCACTAACAGCTCAGAGATAAACACCTTAGGCTGATGCGGATCGGGATGCTCGAAATGCTTGGCAACCAACTTTTTCTGCTCAAAGTGATAATCACCACTGGCAACATAACCAAGCGACTCAAAATGAGCCGCCAATACAGCAAGGTTAACTTTTTCAATATTAAAGGTACGCAGGGCAATATGATCGTTAATGATCGGTTTTCCCTGCCCTAACAGTTGCTGAATGTTTGCCGCCGAGGGCGTCATATTGATGTAGTCTTGCCATAAAGCGGCGAATAAAGTGTTAACGTCGGTATGCATAATAAAATCCTTCTTTAAAAAAAGGCAATGACCCAAAAGTCATTGCCTTCATTGCAATCTAGATCACTAGATAGATAAACCAGGGCTTAATGTCGCAGGCAAGCTAACACTATCCGCTTCCACAGAAGCCACAGGGTAAGCACAGTAATCTGCAGCATAAAATGCACTTGCACGATGATTACCTGATGCACCAACACCACCAAATGGTGCTGCGCCAGATGCACCAGTGATTTGCTTATTCCAGTTAACGATACCTGCACGAATACGGGCTAAGAAGTAATCGTAATCTTCGCGGCTATCCGCCAACAAACCAGCAGAAAGTCCATAACGCGTGTTGTTTGCCATCTCAATGGCATCATCAAAGGCTTGGTATCTAACTAATTGCAGCAATGGACCAAAGTATTCTTCATCAGGCAGCTCTGCAATTGCTGTCACATCAATTAACCCAGGAGACACTAGACCAGTCCCCGCTTCAACGTGAGTAAGCTCAATAAGCGATGTCGCACCTAATGCCAACAAGTTAGCCTGCGCGGCAACCATGCCTTTAGCTGCGGTTGCAGAAATCATCGAACCCATAAATGGCTGCGGCTGTGCATTCCAGCTAGCCACTTTGATTTGCTTAATCGCGGTAATAAGCTCAGCAATTAACGCATCACCTGCAGCGCCTTGCTGGATGTACAAACGACGTGCACAAGTACAACGTTGACCAGATGAGATATAAGCTGATTGAATAATATCGTGAACGGCCGCTTTAGTGTCTGTGACGTCTTTGATAATTAATGGATTATTACCCCCCATTTCAAGGGCTAAAATTTTGCCAGGATGCCCTGCATATTGCTGATGCAACAAGTGACCAGTACGAGAACTACCGGTAAAGAATAGTCCATCAATTTGCGGGTGCGAGGCCAATGCTTTACCGGTTTCAAGCTCGCCTTGAACCAAGTTAATCACACCTTGTGGCAAACCTGCTTTGTCCCAAAGTTTTAGCATTTCTTCAGCGACTTTCGGAGTTAGCTCTGATGGCTTAAACACCACGGTGTTACCCGCAAGTAAGGCTGGAACAATATGACCATTGGGTAAATGACCAGGGAAATTATAAGGGCCAAATACCGCAACAACGCCGTGCGGCTTATGACGTAAAACGGCGCGACCTGCGGGAATGTCATTAGTTTCAGTACCAGTACGCTTATCATGCGCTGCAGCTGATAAGCCAATTTTGCCTATCATAGCGCCCACTTCTGTGGCGGTTTCCCACTGAGGTTTACCGGTTTCTTGGGCTATCACTTCTGCAAGCTCAGCTTTGTGCGCTTCAAGTTCGCTGCGGTACGCTTCAACAATGGCTAAACGCGCCTCATAGCCAAGCATAAACCAGTCAAACTGTGCGCTTCTTGCGGCATCAATGGCGCTATTAACTTGGGCTTCTGTCGCCGTTTTACCGCTCCAGATCACCTCACCATTTGCTGGGTTGAGTGATGTAATTTCATGACCTTCGCCATTAGACCATTGGCCTTTGATAAATTGTGTCATTTGCTGTTTCCTACAGTTCTAATACGCGAATTTGCTGGCCTTGCTCAACCATTAGCGCTTCAGCTAATTGTGGGCTTAAGGTGACGTTATCATGCTCTTGTGAAACTAAAATTCTTGCCGCTGTTGCGCGGTAATCCGCTAACAAGGTATTGGCGACAAGATATTGATGATCGGCATGAGGCATCTTTCCAATAGTGACCGTAAGTAGACGGCTTTGACTCACGGCGCGGATGTCGCTTAGCGCACACTCCACTGTTGGACCACCATCGAAAATATCGACGTAATTTCTAAATTTAAAGCCTTCAGCCTGCAATAACTTCAGCGCAGGTTTAGTATTTCTATGCACCTCGCCAATCACTTTTTGTGCTTTTTTTGGCAATAGGCATACATGTATCGGGCTTCTTGGCATCATTTCAGCCATAAAGGCCTTTTTACCTAACCCCGATAAATAATCGGCTTCGACAAAATCAATGCCTAAGAAATGATCTTGTAACCACTCATAAAAAGGTGAATCACCCTTTTCATCGCTTACGCCGCGCATTTCAGCAATTACAGTGCTGCCAAAACGTTGCTCATGTTGAGCGAGGAATAAAAAACGCGAGCGAGAAAGCATGCGGCCGTTATAGCCTCTGCGATATTCTTTATTTAAAAACAGCGTACATAACTCTGCAGCGCCAGTGTAGTCATGGCAAAGCGTCAGTGTTTCCACTTCGTTACGAACTGAGATTTGTTTAGAATGATAGACTTCAGTGCCTAAACGGTAATGATAAAAGGCATCTTCCATCCCGACAGCGGCTTCAATACCGCAGGTACCGACAACTTGATTGGTTTTTAAATCTTCAAGCACCATCAAATAACCTTCATCGAAAGGTTTCTCAACTTGCTTGGAAAAAGAAGCTTCAGCTCTAGCGATTTTAGAGCGTAATAGCTCTTCGTTGACTGGCAGGGAAGTGAACCCATGACCCGATTCAACGGCGACCTTGTAAAGTGCTTCGTAATCACTGCCACGAATCGGTCGTATGATTAGCATCTGACTCTCCTTGATAATCCAGTAATAAAAAGTCACCAACAAACAGACTTTCATTACCGATAACCCAATAAAAAAGCGCAAGGTTTTACCCTTACGCTTTACTTATCTATTAACCTGCAACCACTTTAGCTACAGCACGTTCGAAACGTGCTAAACCTTCAGCGATATCAGCTTCTGGGATAACAAGAGATGGAGCAAAACGCACGACGTTAGCGCCAGCAATCAAGCTCATTAAGCCTTCTGCAACCGATGCAACTAAGAAGTCACGGCTACGGCCTGCATATTGCTCGTTAAGTACTGCGCCTAATAACATGCCTTTACCACGCACTTCTGAGAACACATTATATTTGGCATTGATTGCCGCTAAACCATCACGGAATAACTGTTCGCGATGCTTAACACCATTCAGTACTTCAGGCGTATTCACCACATCCATAACAGCATTACCAATAGCGCACGCTAATGGGTTGCCGCCATAAGTCGAACCATGAGTACCAATTTTAAGATGTGCGGCAATTTTAGCAGTGGTTAGCATTGCAGCAATTGGGAAACCGCCGCCTAGGGCTTTGGCGCTGGTTAAAATATCAGGCACAATATCGGTGCCCATGTAGGCAAATAACTCACCGGTACGGCCAACACCTGTTTGCACTTCATCAAAAATAACTAATGCGTCATGCTTATCAGCAAGTGCGCGCACAGCTTTTAAGAATTCTGGGTCACCATTGATAATACCGCCTTCACCTTGAAGTGGTTCAAGCATGATGGCACAAGTGTTATCAGAAATTACCGCTTCTAGAGCGGCAATATCATTAAATGGTACATGAGTAACGCTTTGTGGTTTAGGCCCGAAACCATCAGAGTAAGCCGCTTGACCACCCACAGTAACAGTAAAGAAGGTACGACCATGGAATGCTTTATCAAAGGCGATGATTTGATCTTTTTGTGGGCCGTGATTATCTAATGCGTAACGACGGGCAAGTTTTAGTGCAGCTTCATTGGCTTCAGCACCTGAGTTAGCAAAGTAAACACGCTCAGCAAACGTGGCGTTAACCAGTTTCGTCGCCAGCTCTAATGCTGGCTCATTGGTCATTACGTTTGATAAATGCCACAGTTTTTCACCTTGTTCTTTTAGGGCGCCAACAAGTGCTGGGTGACAATGACCTAAACAATTCACTGCAATACCACCAGCAAAGTCAATAAACTCATTACCTTGTTGATCCCAAACTCGACTGCCTTCTCCGCGAACTGGGATTACGGCTGCTGGCGCATAGTTAGGCACCATGACTTCATCAAATTGGGCACGTGTTAAGTTCATTTCAACGCTCATTGCTTTTCGTTCCTTAAAGTTATTAGCGACACTTAAGTCACTCTATTCCGCTTGCTGTATTGGTTTTGGTTTAGGATCGCTGCGGATGTTTGTATAGCTTGAAGGTCATTATTAGCTAAAACGTGATCAAAATACCAGTTTTTAGCGGTTAACTATTCATAACTTAAATGAATAATGCATAAAGAGTTAACAAAATTCACATACAAAGTGCTAATACAGCTTATTTTTAGCATAAATAGTCATAAAAAAAGTTATTTGGCCTCAAATAAGCTAGCTATTCATCATAAATGCATAACTAAACAAGATTTAGTCATACTTAAGGGGGATAAGGCCTGACTTTAAACTAAATTAAGCTTGCGGTAATTTTGCGCTTTTAAACGGATCAGCTCTTGCTCGGTAAATTCATAATAATCAAATAACACTCGCTTCTCTTGCGGCTCAATTAAACGCGATTGCTCTAATATTAATACCTTGGCATAACAACTGGCTTTGGCAACGATAGCGCTTTCTGTGGAAAACTCGCTAAAGTGATAATTTAAATCGAGCTCTTTTAGCACTTGGGTTAGCTGGCTCTGGTTAAAATCCATTAAGTCCAATAATTGCCAATTAAGCTGCTCACCATAGGACATCACTTGCTCAAACACTTCCTCAGCTGGAAATGCTGAGGCCATTACCGCATCGTATAAGGTTTTATCCCCTTTGGCGCTGGTCTCACGTAGCCAGGTTCCCCATGTGTTTTCAAATTGTCTGGCGCTGGCATTTAATATAGTCGCTGCGCCTAATTGCTTCATCAAAGCTGCGCTATAAACCAATGCCACATCCTTTTGATGCAGCGCTGCCAATGCTTTGGCCGCTATGGCGGTGATCATGCTGTAACGCCATAACTTACGACTAGCCCAAATCAGGTTAGTATTGCCCGATGGCAGCCAATGCCGTAAACAAAAGTAAGGGATCACAGCTTGCAAATTTTCAATGCCAATATAATTAAGCACTAACTTAATGTCGGTTACTTTGACTTCTGATCGCTGCGGTCTGCGGTGACTCGAGGCTGAGCTATTGATTAAATTGATAAGATCGGTCGATAGCCAGCTGATATTTTCAACAAGCGATCGCACTCGGCGCAGATCAGGTTCTTTGTTAAGCAGTAAATCCAATAATAAAATATGGGACTCTTTTAAACCCGATTGCGCTAACATCTGCTGAGGTGAATTGAGCTGATGCTCAAGGGAGCTTATGACAGTGTTAGTCAATTGCTCTGATATGCGCTGTAACACCAACTGAGCCCGCGCTTGCTCTTCTAAACGTGCTTTAATGGCTAAACGTTCAACTTCAAGTTTATTGGCGTCATCTTCTAACTGCTTATCTAAGTCATCAAGCTGCGAGGGTAACTTTTCCTTACCCATAATCAGTTGCTTATACAGCCTGCGCTCAACTTCAATGACTTTTCCTGGCCTTACGCCACCTGCTACCGACACTGCCACAAATAAACTGCCTTTAATTCTGTGTTAGTTATATGAAAATTATATTTCAACTGCTGCTTATCGTTACAAATAAGGCCTCCAAATGGAAGCCTTATGGTTTAAATCAGCTTAAGTAAAACGCATCATTACTTTAGCTCTTGCTCAAACAATTTGTAGATACGACGATATTCATCTAACCAGCTTGATGCCTGTCTAAAGCCATGTGGCTCAACAGGGTAAATCGCGGTTTCAAACATCGGCTTTTCTAACTCAATCAAGCGTTGTACTAAGCGCACACTATCTTGGAAGAACACATTGTCATCGAGCACACCGCTCATGATCAGCAATGGTTTTTGTAAACCCTGTGCGTGTTCAATTGGTGAACTCTTTTCATAGGCAATGGGGTCAACATCTGGGGTATTTAAGATGTTAGAGGTATATGGCGCATTATAATGCGCCCAATCGGTGACCGGACGAAGTGCTGCGCCCGCTTGGAATAACTCAGGCTCATTAAATAACGCCATGAACGTTAAGAAGCCGCCATAAGAGCCGCCATAGGTACCTACTTTAGCGCCGTCAACATGACTGTTAGCCGCCATCCAGCTAACGCCGTCTTTTAAATCTTCAACTTCAGGATGACCCATATTGCGATACACAGCGGTGCGCCAATCGCGGCCATAACCTTTAGAACCACGGTAATCCATATCCATGACGACATAACCCTGTTGTGTTAATAAGTTATGGAACATGAACTCTCTGAAATAGCCAGAAAAACCATTATGGGCATTTTGCAGGTAACCCGCACCATGGTTAAAAATTACTGCAGGATATTTTTCAGCATTATTAGCATCATAGCCCTGAGGTAAATAGACTCTAGCGTAAATGTCTTTCGCACCATGAGTTGATGGTACTTTTACTACTTGAGGGGCTTGCCATGCATAATCTGCAAACGCTTTACTGGTGTAATGAGTTAACTGCTTAAGCTCGCCGCCAATTGGCTGCACATACAGCTCATTAGGTTGGGTGGCTGTTGATGCCGTTAATAGCAACGATTGACCATTAGGGCTTAACTCATAATCAAGGGTACCTGTCCACTGGGTCAGCTGCTCAGTTTTACCGCTAGCAATCTCAACCCGATAAACATTATAAGTTCCAGGGTGGTCTTTGTTAGCACGATAATAAAGATGCGTCGCATCGGGTGATAAGGTCACTTGATCAACCACATATTCGCCATTGGTAAGTGCGCTGGTCTTGCCATTTTCACCTTTAACATAAAGCTGTGAATAACCAGACTCTTCAGATAAGTAATAGAATGACTCAGATGTTCCCACCCAACCAAATTGATTAAAGGTGTAGTTAACCCAAGCATCATCATGTAAACGGTGCTCTGTTTTTAGCTTGCCGGTTTCAAGGTTGACACTGGCGATCCAGCGATCTTTATTATCAACCGCTTCAATCATAACCAGCAATTTATTTTCAGATTCATGCCACTGCATCGGACTTTGACTCCAAGTCCAATCTTGCATCAGTTGCAATACCCGTGGCGATTTTTCGCTGTTATAACGCTCGCCTTTGGCTTTGGCATTTTCAGCTTTTACACTGGCTAACACGTCGGCATCGTAACCATCAAGACCTTCAATAGTGATATCTTTCTTAACGTGATCGACCAAGTCTAGGACCACCAATCGTTCACCTGGGTAACTGTCTTCAGCCACACGCGCCCTTGCAGGTACTGCATCAACATAGCCATCTTTACCTAGATAATTTGGCATGATGTCGTGCTCGCTGCGCCAGCTATAGTCTTTATCAACTAAGTTAACCACTAAGTAACGGCCATCAGCGGAAAGACTCATATCAGAGACTTTTTCATCATCGCCTAAATACCAAGTTTTAGCCGCAAAAGTCGGGTCTTGCGCCGCTAACTCCTCGGCATATTCAGCGCGGGTTTTACTCTTGTTATGCTGCAAAGCAACATAGGCAATCAAACGATGCTGTTGTTTGGCAATGTAAGATTCTGGATCGCTAACCCCTTTAGGGGCATTGGCCATTTGCACATCTGCTAGCTGCTCAGTTAACCCAGTCTGCAGATGTATCTTGAAGACACTATTACCTTGAAAATAAGCCAAATCGCCGCTACTAAGGAACTTAACCTCATCAATGGCAGTATTCACGCGGGTAAGCTGTTTTACGTCCCCTGACGCTAATTGCTTAACGAATATATTACCCTGATAGATATAGGCTTTTTGCGATTTATCTGCACTCAACACACCGTGCTTTTGATCAGTTAAATGCAACTGATTCAAGCTAATAAGACTTGCCTGAGTTTGACTCACGCCTTGCTGATAAACCTCAGCAATTGGCGCCTGATGTGCTTGTCGATTAAAATAAATTGACTGACTATCATCGCCCCAATAAGCATTTTTAGCTAACACACCCATCCAATCAGGGTTGGCCATGATCTGATTTAAGGTTAAAGGCTGTTCAACTTGAGGAGGTGTCGCAAGCGGCACTGTGTAACTTGAAGCTGCGTTAGAAATGCTTGGGGTGTTATTGCTAGTTGCGGTCGCGCTGCAACCAGAAATGATCGCTAAAGAAAGCGCACTAAGCGCAGTATTGCGCAGTAGCCTTGTCATATTGAATCCTTTGTCATCAAAGATGTTTGGTATATTCTCGCCTAAACGTTAACCACTGTTTGGCGAGTGCTTTTATTATTGCTCTTTTATATCATAAAAAAGGAATAAACTTGTGAGCTTTTTTGGTCAAAGTTGTAACGGAAATTATTGATTATTGGAGAGGAAAGTAAGGTTAGCCGTTTAGAAGATGATAAAGGGATCCAAATGCGACTCATTGGCCCCAAATGAGCAAGTTAATAATTTAAAAAATTCTGTAGTAACTCAAGACCTTGTTCGGTCAAAATAGCTTCTGGATGAAATTGCACCCCAAATATAGGCAAACTATTATGGCGCATCGCCATGATCTCACGGCCATGAATTGGATCATCAAACCATGCATCAAGTTGAAAACTATCAGGTAAACTTTCAACTAGTAAAGAATGATAACGGGTAACTGTAAGTGGCTGATTAAGCTGTTTAAACAAGCCAGCTTCATGGTGATTTATCTTGCTGGTTTTACCATGCATCACTCTTTTAGCACGAACAACATTAGCGCCGAACACCTGTGCAATGGCTTGATGACCTAGACATACCCCTAAAATTGGCAGTTTACCGGCAAAGTATTCGATTGCTTGTAATGAGATCCCCGCTTCATTAGGCGAGCAAGGGCCTGGAGAAATAACCAAATGAGTTGGATTTAAGGCTTGGATTTCTGCAATGCTGATCTCGTCATTACGCTTTACCATAATCTCAAAACCTAGCTGCTGAAAATATTGCACTAAGTTAAAAGTAAACGAATCGTAGTTATCAATCATTAACAGCATTAAGGACCCTAAGTACAAGATTGCTTTATAAGAATAATTAATCAGAAAAGCTAAAATACCTGAATGGTGGCGGATAATAGCATAGCTTTGCTCAGTGCTTAAGCGTTTAGACCTATCGCTGGTTTTGTTGACTGTAACGTTTAATTGCTAGGTTATACTATAGCTCTATATCAGTGGCTCCTACCGCCATCTTAGGAAGGTAAACTATGGGAATGCAATTTTTAAATACACAAGTTTCAGGAACACAAGTCACACAGGTGGGAAATGTCAGTCTTTATTTTATTGGTGATATTTATGGTCGCTTAGACAAGTTAACCGATTTATTAGCCGAAATTGATTTTGATATCGATGATCCACAATCGAGTATTCAATTTGTTAAGTTAGTTTTTTGTGGCAACTTAATTGCGTCACACCAGCCTGCTCAAACCGATGCAGCCGCTATTGAGCACATCGCCTTACTCAACTTTATAAAACGGCTGGTTGATGAAGGTTATGCTTATTGTTTGCTTGGCATAAATGAGTTTAACGCCATAGGTTGGAGTAAACACCACCCGATCACAGACGAGCCTTTAGTTAGCGCGAGCAAGCTAGCACTCAATTCAGATAGCCTAAGCCAACAAGGCCCCTTTTTCCTATCGTTATTTGATCCCGCTGACGAATCAATTTATCAATGGATAGATTGGTTTATGTCATTGCCACTGTTTTTGGATTTTGGTCATATTCGCGCAGTGCATGCTTGTTGGGATCAACAAACAATCACAGCGTTAGCGCCGTATATAGAGCCAAGTCATGCTTTATCACAGCAATATTGGCCCTGCGCGTTTGATAAAGATCACTCGCTCAATCATGCACTAAATATTATTTTGAATTACCCAACATTTGAGTTAACCGAGCAACACCCTCACTATCTGTTAACAGTTCCGGTAATAGTGGCTCATTATCCCTTAGACAGTTTCCCAGATATTCAAAATGAATACCTGGCTTGTGTTAATTACAACGCAGCGGTTGCCAACTACCCACTCGTGAGTTTTGCTTGGCATCAAGGTCGCAAAAAACAGCTTGAGGACGCCTGCGTATCTGATAATGCACAACTCAGCCTTGGCGAGTTTTGTTTTATTGACCAACCCACCCCAGAAGAACAGATTGCCAGTGGTGTTGAAGCATTGTTAGCGATGATGATAAAGCAACTGCCTAAGGTGGATATAAGCCCTGAAGCCTTATGCCAATTTCAACAGCAAGTGGATCTTTGCCTATGGCAAGACTGGGACCCTAGTGAGCAATTTCCTAATGCTCGCTATCGAAATCAGTACCAAACCTTTATCGAACCAATCGCCCAATTAGCATTAGCCATGGATAGCGAGCAGCTCTGTGCTTATCTGGCTATTTTGGCGCGATACCAGCTAGAAATTGAAAATGATAATTTGGAAAACCGTTGTTTAAAAGTCGCTTTCAAACTAACAAGATTAGCAGCCCATGCGCTTAAGCACTAGGACAGTTCAGTGGAGTGGAAGTAAAACTAGCAAGATAAGTTTAAGATGTTACTGAGACTTCAATAGCTGCACACTATGCCACTCAGTAAATAACAGACAATAAAAAACCAGTTACTAATCTAGGACTAATAACTGGTTTTTTTATGATTTGAGCCGACTATTTAACAACCGTTAAATGAGCACGTCCTTTAGTTTTTTCAGAATCACCAGTTGGCTTTTCTTCAGTTGATACAGCAGTGTCAACAGTAGCATCTACGGTCGATTCTACTGTAGAAAATGCTCTTGTAGCAGGTGATAAATCTTCAGATTCATCTTCTGCCATATAAGCATCTTCCATATCAAACACGGTACCAGCACCATTTTCACGGGCATAAATTGCCACGATAGCAGCCATCGGTAAAACGACTTGCTGCGGTACACCACCAAAACGAGCATTAAACTCGACAAATTCATTGGTCATTTGCAAATTTCCCACAGCACCGCCAGCTATGTTAAGTACGATTTGACCGTCTTTAACAAACTCTTGAGGTACTTGAGTCCCTTTCACAAATGCATCCACGACAACATGTGGGGTAAAGTGATTATCCATCAACCACTCATAGTAAGCCCGCAACAAATATGGACGATTAGGGGTAATTGCTTTCATTACATGCCCATGCGCATTTCGCGCTCAACCTCAGTTAACGATGCTTTAAATGATTCACGTTCAAAAATACGTGTCATGTAAGCATGGATATCTTTAGAAGTACGGGCATCAAGGTTAATACCTAGTTCAGGTAAACGCCATAATAGCGGCCCTAAGTAACAATCAGAAAGACCAAATTCTTCGCTCATAAAGTATGGCATTTCAGCAAATACTGGCGCTAAAGCAACCAAGCTATCAGTTAACTCTTTACGAGCAGCATCAGCTTTGTCGCCACGGCGAATACGGGCAACCAATTCATACCAGTCAGTATCAATACGGTGCATCATTAGACGACTTTGTCCGCGAGCAACTGGATATACTGGCATCAATGGTGGATGTGGAAAGCGTTCATCCAGGTATTCCATGATAATGCGAGACTCATACAATACTAATTCACGATCAACTAAAGTCGGAACTGAGTTGTAAGGATTTACGTCAAGTAACTCCTGAGGCTTCTCGCTAGGGTCTACCTGTAATACATCAACAGTTACCCCTTTCTCAGCCAGTACGATACGTACTTGGTGGCTATATAAATCATCGGCACCTGAAAACAGTGTCATGATAGAGCGTTTGTTGGCAGCTACAGCCATTGATATCCTCCAGAAACGGAAAAACAAAACAAACGAGGGGCTAAGCCCCTCGTTTAGAGTATGCGAATAATGTATTTTACCCGTTATTCGTGTCTAGTGCACATCTTTCCAGTATTCTTTCTTCAACAAATAGGCAATGATGAAGAAAAAGAATAGAAATCCGAGTACCCACCAGCCTAAAGCTTCACGTTCAAGCTTCACTGGATCGGCTGAATATACAAGGAAACCGGTGATATCTCGCACCGCTTGATCGTACTCTTCTGCGTTCATAGAGCCACCAGTCGCAACTAGCGTTCCATCTTCTTGTTTTACAGAAATACCTTGTAAATCTTCAAGAACATGGGGCATACCCACCAATGGGAAAACAGTATTGTTTACCCCAAATGGACGACTTTCATCTTTATAAAAGCCTTTAAGGTATGAATAAACCCAATCGGCACCACGCACGCGAGCCACTAAAGTTAAGTCTGGTGGCGCTGCACCAAACCACTTAGCTGCGTCAGCTTCAGGGATAGAGTTTTCCATTAGCTCACCCACTTTAGCATCGGTGAACATATACTTGTTACGCATGTCATCAACTGAAATACCTAAATCTTCAGCAACACGGCCATAGCGTTGGTACTGGGTACTATGACAACCTGAACAGTATTGTTGAAATAAGTCTAAACCACGCTCTAATGACTCATTGTCATGTAGGTTGATTTCCGGATCAGGACTCTTAACAAATTCATTGTTGCCACCAGCCGCTATTGCTAGCGTTGGTAACAATGTAACTAATGCGATTAATAGCTTTTTCATTAGTGCGTCACCCTCGTAGGAACTGGTTTTGTCTTTTCGTTTTTACTGTAAACCCACAGCGCCACGAAGAAGGCAAAATAAGTAAGTGTAAAGATACGCGCTGCAATAGTTAATGTAGGCGTAGCTGGAACCGCACCTAAATAACCTAGGATCAAGAATGAAACGGTAAACTGCGCAATGTTAATCTTATGAACAAGTCCACGATAACGAATCGACTTCACTTTACAGCGATCTAACCAAGGTAATACGAACAGTACCGCAATCGCGAGCCCCATACCGACAACACCTAAAAGCTTGTCAGGAATAGCACGCAAAATTGCATAGAATGGCGTGAAATACCATACTGGAGCGATATGCTCAGGGGTTTTCATTGGGTTAGCCGCTTCAAAGTTTGGCTTTTCAAGGAAGTAACCGCCACCTTCAGGCATAAAGAACAACACGTAACAGAAGACGATTAAGAAACCGGCGACGCCCATGATATCTTTTACTGTGTAATAAGGGTGGAAAGGGATAGCATCAACTGGCCAGCCATTTTCATCTTTATTCTTTTTAACTTCGACACCGTCAGGGTTGTTTGAGCCTACTTCGTGTAAAGCAATCAAGTGAAGGAAAACTAATACAACTAAAACTAGAGGCAGTGCAATAACATGTAATGCAAAGAAACGGTTTAGTGTCGCACCAGAAACAACATAGTCACCACGGATCCACAATGTGAGGTCATCACCAATAAATGGAATCGCACCAAATAATGAGATAATAACCTGTGCACCCCAGTAAGACATTTGTCCCCAAGGTAGCAAGTAACCCATGAAGGCTTCAGCCATTAGCACGAGGAAAATCAACATACCAAATAACCAAAGTAGCTCTCTAGGTTTTTGATAAGAACCGTAGATTAAGCCACGGAACATATGCAGATAAACCACCACGAAGAATGCCGAGGCACCCGTGGAGTGCATATAACGAAGTAACCAGCCGTACTCTACATCACGCATGATGTATTCAACTGAAGCAAAAGCGCCTTCAGCTGTTGGTACGTAGTTCATGGTTAACCAAATGCCCGTTAATAGCTGGTTAACTAAAACAAGTAATGCTAATGAACCAAAGAAATACCAAAAGTTAAAGTTCTTTGGTGTTGGATATTGACCAACATGGCGATTATAGGTCGCCGTCATTGGGATGCGAGCATCAATCCAATCAACGATATTCTTAACCATTATGCAGCTCCTGTGTCGACACCAATGAGTACAGTTCCATCATCGACATATTGATGCGGAGGTACAACTAGGTTCAATGGTGCTGGTACGCCCTGGAATACACGTCCAGCCATATCAAACTTAGAGCCATGACATGGACAGAAGAAACCAGCAGATACACCTTCTACTTGCTCACCAAAGCTATCTGGTAAATAAGTTGGTGAACAACCTAAATGTGTACAAATCCCGACAGCAATAAAGAACTCAGGCTTAATTGAACGTGCAGGATTAGCTGCATACGCGGGCTGTTGTAATTCTTCTGAAGCAGGATCGCGTAATTGACCATCTAATGAACTTAACTCATTTAAAATGGTTTCGGTACGACGAACAACCCATACAGGTTTACCACGCCATTCAACTCGAATTAATTGACCTGGTTCTACTTTACTAATGTTAACTTCTACCGGTGCACCTGCAGCTTTCGCTTTAGCGCTCGGATTCCATGACTTAATAAAAGGCACCGCTACAGCGACGGCACCAGCTCCACCAACTACGGCGGTTGCGGCTGTCAGGAATCTGCGGCGTCCGGTATCGACTGGCGCTTTGCTCATCCACTTATCTCCCAGAGGGTGTTGGAATTCTTATATTTTAATAACTTAGCAACATTAGAATCACTAACGGCTAAATCTATACTTTGAGGCGGGGCTCATTATAGCGAAAAATTAGAACCAGATCATAGTAATTCACACAACTAAGTTACGGGATTTGCGTGTTTTTTTTGCAATGAGCAAAAAATAAGCTACCGATTTGTTCAGTTGTTATGAAGATAAGAACAAACAAAATAGTTAAATTGCTGTAAATAAACAATATTTAATGAAACATACGCTATCTAAATTAGTCACAGCTGATTAATGGTATCAACTGGCAGAAATTCAATTTATTTCGCTGCACAATCTCAAAACGCAAAAAACCCGGTATAAACCGGGTTTTTAATTAACGCTAAATTTCAATTAATGAAATGTTGGCTTATTTACCATCGATAGATTTCATGTATTTGAAGAAATCACTGTCAGGTTCTAAAACCATAACATCACTATTGCCAGCGAAACTCGCCTTGTAAGCTTCAAGACTTCTTAAGAAACCATAAAACTCAGCATCTTTGTTATAAGCATCAGCATAAATCTTCGCAGATAATGCATCACCTTCACCACGAACCGTTAATGCTTTACGTTCTGCTTCAGCCACTTTAACTGTCACGTTAGCATCAATAGTTGCACGGATGATTTCAGATTGCTCTTTACCCTGTGCACGATGCTCTTTTGCTACAGCTTGACGTTCAGCACGCATACGCTGGAAGATACTGCTACTTACGTTGGCAGGTAAGTTGATTTGCTTAACGCGCACATCAACCACATCGATACCAAGATCTTGTGAGCTTTCAGATGCGTTTTCAAGTGCATTAATCTGCAACTCATCACGTTCACCTGAAACAATTTCTTTAATAGTACGACGACCAAACTCTGTGCGTAAGTCATTGTTGATTTTACGCTGTAACAGGCTTTCAGCTGTTGCAACATTACCGCCACCAGTGGACAGGTAAAACTTTTCAAAATCGCTAATACGCCACTTAACATAAGAGTCAACCATAAGGTCTTTTTTCTCTGAAGTAACAAAACGATCTGCAGCGCCATCTAAGGTCTGAATTCGCGCATCTAGATATTTTACTTTATCTATTGCTGGAATTTTAAAGTGTAAACCTGGTGCAAATACACGCGTGACAGGTTGACCTTCAACGTTATCTTTTAAGATCTCACCAAAGCGAGAAACGATAGCACGTTCACCTTCGTTAACGACCATAACAGATGAAAAACCAACACCTAAAATGATTACCAGAACAATCAGTCCTATTCTACCCATGAGTTAGTCCCTCCCTTGGCGTGAACGAGACTCACGAGTCTGACGTCCATCAACTGGCATAGAAGACGTAAGCGAATTATTTGAAGGCGTGTTCACATGCGTTTCAACAACTGGCTCTGCAGGCATAGTTTTAGCTTGATTACCCATCATTTTGTCTAATGGTAAATACATTAAATTACCATTGTTTTTAGTATCAATTAGTACCTTGTTAGTATCTGCCATGACCTCTTGCATCGCATTAAGGTATAAACGTTTACGGGTCACTTCTGGTGCCATTTGATACTCAGGCAAAAGTTTTTCGAAACGAGCAACCTTACCTTGAGCTTCTAAGACTTCACGTTGCTTATACGCGCTAGCCTGTTGCGCCATACGCTCAACCTGACCACGTGCTTTAGGCTCAATTTCACGCGCATAAGCTTCTGCTTCGCGAATGAAACGCTGTTCATCTTCTTGTGCAGAAATAGCATCATCAAATGCATCTTTCACTTCTTCAGGCGGACGCGCTGGTAAGAAGTTGACATCTTGAATTGATAAACCAAGCTTATACGGCTCAAGAATACGCTCAAGTTCAGCCCAAGTATCACGACGAATAGCATCACGACCAGTAGTCAAAATGTCATCCATAGTGTTATGCCCAATCACATAACGAAGCGCACTGTCTGTTGCTTCACTCAAACTCTCATTTGCATCAACTGCACTAAACAAGTAAGAATAAGCATCATCCACTCGATACTGAACATCAAGTTCCACTTTCACTAAGTTTTCATCAGCCGTTAACATGCTGCCTGATGCAGGAATAGAGCGCACTGCTTTAATGTTTACCGGAAACACTTCATCAATAAAAGTTGCTTTCCAATGTAAACCAGGACCAACTTCACCAGAATGCTGACCAAAACGTAAGGTTACGCCTCGCTCTGCCTCTTTAATGGTATAAAAGCCTGAACCACCCCAAATAATTAAACCAATCACCAAAACTACAATAAGGCTCATTGGGTTAAAAGAAGGGCTAGAAGATCCACCTGAACCACCTTTACCACCGCCGAAGCGCTTTGAAAGGTTACGAAATACTTCGTCTAGATCTGGTGGGCCTTTGTCGTTACTGTTTTTGTTTCCCCAAGGGTCTTTTCCCTTGTTACCGGGCTCATTCCAAGCCATTTAGCACTCCATAAGTGGATGAAATAAATGATATTAGCAAATAACGTCTACGTCTGATTCTTCAGAAGAATCCTCAAATATAAACGTCTCTAATTCGCCTTGACTCTGTTTTGTTAATCGGCGCCAATTGGCATCCGATAAACGAACAGACAAAATACAGTTCCCCAGATCGTCGTACTCTTTCTGCTGTATCGCGTCCAGTCGATAAAACTGGCCAAGATAATGTCCAGCCGTAGCTGGAATTTTCAATGTCTGCTCTATAATGACTTCACCGATTAACTCGTTGATAGCCTGCAAGAGCAATTCAAATCCAATTTGTTTTTGTGCAGATACCCAGACTCGCTCTGGCTTACCTTCATCGTCGTAATCGATGCGAGGCACAAAATCTTCCAATAAGTCGATTTTATTACAAACGACCAATTGTGGAATAGTATCTGCTTCAATTTCTTCAAGCACATTTTGAACTTGATCGAAATTCTCCGTCATATTCTCATCAGCACAATCAACAATATGCAATAACAGATCAGCTTGACGTGTTTCTTGCAAGGTTGCTTTAAATGCTGCGACTAAGTCGTGAGGTAAATGACGAATAAACCCAACTGTATCAGCTAAAATAACTGCTCCGTCAGGTAAATTCAATTTACGCAGAGTAGGATCAAGTGTGGCGAACAATTGATCTGCGGCATAAACTTCTGAGGCGGTTAACGCATTAAACAAGGTCGATTTTCCCGCATTGGTGTAACCCACCAATGACACAGTGGATAAGTCACTGCGCTTTCGTGAACGTCGACTTTGTTCACGTTGTTTGTCTACTTTATCAAGTCGGCGATTAATACTTTTAATCCGTCCACGAAGTAAACGTCTATCGGTTTCGAGCTGGGTTTCACCCGGGCCACGCATACCAATACCACCTTTTTGTCTCTCCAAGTGAGTCCAACCACGAATAAGGCGCGTCGACATGTGGCGCAATTGCGCTAGCTCCACTTGCAACTTACCTTCGTGTGTTCTCGCTCTTTGAGCAAAAATATCTAAAATCAGCGTTGTTCTGTCTAACACTCGGCATTGACAGATCTGTTCTAAATTTCTTTCCTGAGCTGGACTCAGTGCATGATTAAAAATCACCACTTTAGCTTCTGTAGCTGCAACCATAGCTGCAAGCTCTTCTACTTTCCCTGACCCAACAAAAAACTTTCGATCTGGTGAACGCCGACTTCCAGTAATAACACCAATAGAGCGTACTCCTGCTGATTCGACTAATAATTGTAACTCTGTAATGTCTTCTCTACGCTCGTCGTCAGAAAAGTCAATGTGAACAAGTACTGCGGTTTCACCCGCTTCATAGCGATCAAACAAGTAGTAAACTCCTTAAATATTATTCTGATGCAGGTGCTTCATCATTTGGGGTATAGCTCTGAGTACCTTGTGCAGCCACATTAAATGGGCGTGCTGGTACAACAGTTGAAATAGCGTGCTTGTAAACCATTTGGCTTACTGTATTTTTTAACAAGATAACGAATTGGTCGAATGACTCAACTTGACCTTGTAGTTTAATACCATTCACTAAATAGATAGAGACTGGTACACGTTCACGACGCAAAGCGTTTAAAAATGGGTCTTGTAAAGATTGCCCCTTAGCCATTTCAATTTCCTTTTTTTATTTTCAAAATAAATTTTTTGAATTTTTGAAGAATGTTTTATTGTTTAGTTTTAGTATTATACAGCAACAGCTAATTAGCTAGCTAGAATGTTGCATAAGTGTAACTAAATTTCCTTCGGCGCCACTTTCAAGCCAATGTAACTCGGGCCAACTTCTTAACCATGTTAATTGACGTTTGGCTAATTGCCTAGTGGCAGCGGTGCCTTTTTCTATTAAAGTCTCGTAGTCAAATTCACCATCGAGGTACTGCCAACACTGTCGGTAGCCGACACAACGCATAGATGGCATATCTAAATGTAAGTCTTTGCGATCTTTTAATCGTTGAACTTCGTCGATAAAACCATTTTGCATCATTAGTTTAAATCTTTTTGCGATCAATTCATGTAATACTTTTCTCTCATGTGGCGCTATCGCAAATTGCATCACATCATAGGGTAACGGCGCTGACTTTGTTGCCGTTAGCTCAGTCATCGATTTACCCGTAATTCTGTATACTTCTAGAGCGCGAGATAGCCGCTGGGGATCATTAGGATGAATTCTTGCCCCTGCTGTGGCATCAACTTGGCAAAGTTGTTGATGTAATGCATCCCAACCTTGCTCTTCTGCCTCTTGCATAATTTGCGCTCTGATCTGCTCATCTGCAGCAGGTAACGGTGACAAGCCTTCAAGCAATGCCTTAAAGTACATCATAGTCCCCCCTACCAATAAAGGGGTCTTACCACGATTAATTATATCTTCTATTTCAATTAATGCATCGCGACGAAAATCTGCCGCAGAGTAACTTTCACTGGGGTCGAGAATGTCAATTAAACGATGAGGCGCTAAGGCTAGCTCATCGGCATCAGGTTTGGCTGAGCCAATATCCATTTGACGATAGATTAATGCCGAATCAACAGAGATAATTTCACAATTATGCTGCTGGGCCATTTCAATTGCTAAAGCCGTTTTTCCTGAAGCGGTTGGCCCCATTAAAAACAATACTTT
This sequence comes from Shewanella sp. 3_MG-2023, assembly GCF_030548765.1. Classification (NCBI taxonomy): domain Bacteria; kingdom Pseudomonadati; phylum Pseudomonadota; class Gammaproteobacteria; order Alteromonadales; family Shewanellaceae; genus Shewanella; species Shewanella sp. 3_MG-2023. The sequence continues at coordinate 77,257 of NZ_JAUOSH010000024.1, forward strand.
GGGCTGTTTGAGTTGGTTCACATTAATTCTCTTCTAACCAGGATTGCCATGGCAATGATTTCGCCTTTGATAACTGCATTTGCTGCTGCTCTGCGGTTAATTGGCTATATTGAAGCCACACTTCAGCTGCGGCTGAAAAATGATTTGCTTGCTGTTTTGCCATCCACAACGCCAACGCTTCATCCGATGGCTGCTCTAATTTAATCCAATCTAATAATTCTGGGATCAACACAGCTAATTGGGTATCTCTGAGATATGGGGGCACATTCTTAATTATCAACTGTTGGTAGCGGATTGAAAGGGTTAATCCTAACCTACGTAATAACTGCTCTCGCTCTTCAAGGATAATTTTCCAGTCAACATCGGCTTCAATTGAAACCGGCATTAATAATGGCTGACCCACAAGCCCTGTTGTTATTTTAGTCTGTATCTCTAATTTTGTAACAAAAATAGAAACTTGCGCGATATCAACTAATAAAATCTGCTGACCTGTAACCATCACCCAGAAGCGACCATCAACAATAGACGGCATAGTGATATGCGCAGACAGATTTGTCTCATTAATTTGCGTTAATGAAGAATTTCCAGCTTGGGTTTGCAGTAATTGTCCATAATTAGCGATAGCCGTTGGGGTTATTTCTACCGTGTCAGCTGTTCTACCACCGCTATAGGGATTATTGCCACTGCTTGTAGCTCCTGTGCTTCCGGTAGCTGCATTATGCTGTGGTTGATGGCTTTGGTGTTGATAGCCCTGCGCTGGCACCGACATGCTGCCAAAGCGGCTGCTCGATAACTCTCTAGGTTGATGTAATTGAGTGGCAGATCCCCGACTTTGCGGCATGTCTTGACTTACTTGCTGCCAATTGCTTATTTCTGCCTCTGATGAATGACCAATTTCCTCGCCAATACCAGTTTGCGCGCCTGTAGGTTTGTTAGCTATACCGAGATCTAATTCAGGTATTTGCGCTAAAACGGACTGCAGCGCTTGTAAAATAAAGTCATGCACTAATCGGCTTTGATGAAAACGCACTTCATGCTTTGCTGGATGTACATTGACATCAACCTGATGCGGATCCAGCTCAAGCATCAACACATAACCCGGTTGATGCTGAACTTGAAACTGACCAAATGCCTGCTTTACCGCATGGTTAACTAATCGGTCTCGCACTAAACGGCCATTGACATAAAAATAGCAGCTATCAGTCGGTTGTAAGTCATTTGGTGACTGCAAATAACCCGATAATATCAAGCCATCATGCTGGCATTCTAGGTGCAGAGCATGCTCGGCAAAAGCCCGACCACAAATTTGCCCAAGACGCTGTTTGTATTGAATTTCAGTATTGGCCGCTCGATATTGACGCGCCAACTTACCATTATGGGTTAAGGTAAAATGCACATCGGTTCTGGCGATGGCAATGCGTTTTAACCATTCATCAATATGGGTGAATTCGGTTTTATCACTTTTCAAAAAGCGTCGTCTGGCAGGGGTATTAAAGAATAAATCCACCACTTCAATGGTAGTGCCCTTAGGGTGCGCAGCGGGCGTCACTTTAACGTCCATTTGCGAGCCTGCAGCGTAGGCTTGCCACGCTTCAGTTTGCTCAGCAGGTTTTGATGTTAGGCTTAAACGGGAGACAGAGCTAATACTGGCTAAGGCCTCGCCTCTAAAACCAAAACTTAAAATGGCTTCTAAGTCATCAAGGGAGTGTACTTTTGAGGTCGCGTGACGAGATAAGGCTAAGGCTAACTCTTCTTTTGAAATGCCTTTACCATTGTCCCTAATTTTAATGAGCTTACTGCCACCTTTGTCGATTTCGATATCCACCCGGGTTGCGCCAGCATCAAGGCTATTTTCAACCAACTCTTTAACTACAGATGCAGGACGCTCAACCACTTCGCCGGCAGCAATTTGGTTAGCAAGCTGTGGTGGTAAAATTTGAATAGCCATAATTTACGCTCTTGGAATAACCAGCTTTTGGCCTATCCGTAGGACATCTGATTTAAGGTTGTTGGTTTTTCGAATACTGGCTATGCTGACTTTATATCGCTGGGCAATAACCGATAAAGATTCGCCACTTCTTACTGTATGCTTAGTGTTACTCTGTTTCGCCAATAAGGTGCCTGAAGGTGGGTTAGCGGCAAAATATTTCAGCACACCTTTATGGATCGCATTAGCTAACTTTTGTTGATGGTTACCATTTAACAATAACCCTTCTTCTCTAGGGTTAGAGATAAAACCAGTTTCCACCAAAATAGAGGGAATATCAGTCGACTTTAAAACAGCAAAGCTCGCATGCTCTGGTTTACTCTTATGTAGTTTAGTCACTTTACCTAAACCTGATAATACATCACTGGCAATATGATGACTTTCAGCCAGAGAATGGTCCATCGACATATCGATTAGGGTCATCACAAGATACTGTTCACTATCGGAGTTTTGAATTATGTCTCCAACGCCACCTAATAGCTCGGAATGCTTTTCTTTATCCTCAAATACGCGACCAATTTCGGTATTGGCACGGCGCTTTGATAATACCCATACCGATGCCCCATTAGGTTGTGGTGACGTAAATGCATCTGCATGAATAGAAATCAGTAAATCAGCTCGACTATTTCTAGCCAGTTCCGAGCGTTGATTTAAATTGACAAAATAATCGCCAGTGCGGGTCATCACCGCTTTCATTCCTGGTGTTTTATTAATTTCTCGTGCAAGACGTTTGGAGATCTCAAGTACAATCTTTTTCTCATAGGTGCCTTTGGGGCCGATTGAACCAGGATCTTCGCCGCCATGGCCTGCATCGATAGCGACAATCACATCGGTAGAGCGCTTGCTAGTGTGCACCACCGACTGTACCGCTGCACTTTTACTGGCAGAGTTATCTAAATCGACCACTAAACGATTACCGTAAGGGGCTGTCGGTGTCAGGGCAAACAAATTCGGCTTTGCTGGTGAGTTTAAATCAAGCACCACACGTAAAGTGCCTTTTTTGGGAGGGGAACTAATACGCACTTTTTTGATCAACTTGCTGTCTTTAGCAATATCAGCAAGCTTCACATTGGTTGAAGCTTGTTTTAAGTCGATAACCAAACGCTGGGGGTTTGTTAGCACAAAATAGCTATAATCAGGTGCCGAAGACAAATCAAATACCACTCGGGTTGATTGCGGGGCATCCCAAATTCGCACACTTTCAAGTTTATTAGCTGCAACCTGTAAGGAGCAGAATAATAAACATATGAAGATTATAAATCGTGTCATTTTTTCTAGGGTCATTATTATTTTAGTTAATTGACTTATGCTTACTAGCGTTTGTTTTTAAAGCTTATTATGAACTAATTAGTTATAAAGCTTAGCGACAAGCTGATTACCAGCTCCTGTCATGCCAGTGAGCTCCACCTGTCGTTGCTCTCCGTCATAGCTTAAATGAATGGCAACATCGGCTTCAGGTAATAAGCCATGCCCTCTATCTGGCCACTCGATAATACTAATAGTGTTATCAGTAAAGTAATCGCGGATCCCCATAAATTCAAGCTCTTCAGGATCAAGCAAACGATATAAGTCAAAATGATAAATTTGCATTCCCTTGAGCTCATAGGGCTCAACTAGGGTATAGGTTGGACTCTTTACATTGCCATCATGACCTAAACTTTGGATCAAACCACGGCTTAAGGTGGTTTTACCTGCACCGAGATCACCAGTTAAATAAATCACTAATGGGGCTGAAACCCACAAAGATAATTCAACACCAAGATCAATCGTTGCTTGCTCATCTTTAAGATATTTTTTAATCGAAGTCATGTTAACTTACCAGCACTTGGGAGATTAATCATATAAAACTGCAATATAGCTGAGAATACTAACCTCTTAGCCTATTGCGCTATTTGATGGCCTAAAAAAATAAAGCCAGCTTGATAGCTGGCTCTATATATAAATATTAACATAAAATTGACGCTGGAAAACCGGATTTTAGATATCTTCCATCCGTAATGCGCTATGTACCATACGTTTCTGCTGGGTTTTCTCCACACGAACTAAATCTAATAAAGCATCTTTGATTTCAGTGACCTCAGTGCTGTTAGCGGTTTTTTCTAAAAAACCAATCAAACGGTTTTCTAAATCAAGATGCATCTCGAGTACATCATCTTCACTCATATTGGCTGCTAGAGTCGAGTCTTGGCAGCGTTTTTCAAAGTCTTCGAAGGTGATGTCTTTATACCAAGTTTCAAGCATACGCTTTGGTGCTTCATCAATATAATTTTCAATACTGTCATGCACATGCTGTTGGTGTTGCTGTAGATATTCCAACATCATTTTTACTCTTGTAGAGTCTGCATTGCGGTGTAGTCGGCCATAAAGCTGACCCATGTCTAAGCGTGACTTGGCAATGAACTCAAGCACTTCACTTAATTGTTGGATACGCATAATAAACACTCCATCTGTCACCGCCCTTTGGCGGTCAGTAAAAATAAGATTGTAAAAGCTTGTATTTATTATGGTTGAAAAAAAGTTGAGAATATTTGAGCGAGTTCATATTTTGCATATAAAAAACAAGTAATTTAGCAACAATGAAACAACACCCAGCTACAGCACCCTAAACAATGCATAAATATTGTGCAAGCGGGGGGGTAAACCGAGACATTTTGAACGCAGGGAGAAACTGCAGCGACCTGTCTGTTCATCAAAAGTGGTTCGAACTGATGACCTATACCTTGGCAATAAAAAAGGTATCACTATTTCTAAAAGCACAACTGAGCTAAGAGTGGGTTTATTTTTTTATTTGAAAGGAATGATTTTCTTAAGATGAGAAATTGGAGCGACCTGTCTGTTCATAAAAAGTGGTTCGAACTAATGACCTATACCTTGGCAATAAAAAAGGTATCACTATTTCTAAAAGCACAACTGAGCTAAGAGTGGGTTTATTTTTT
>NZ_JAUOSH010000025.1:0-78315 GCF_030548765.1 Shewanella sp. 3_MG-2023
TTGTCTTAGGCCCTCTCCTCGGGAATGGATCGCGGCGTGTCTATCTTACGCTCCATGTCACTGGCACTGGCACTGGCACTGGCACGAATGAAACCCCAATAGAAATAGCAAGTCAACAATCAGCACCACAATTAAAAGAAGATAATGCAGTGAATACTGCGAGTGGCGTAATGCAAGCTACAGGCACTGATGCTAACCAAGTGTTGTGGAGTACAGACAATGCTCAAGGTAAATATGGTGAGTTAACGTTAAACCAGTTAACTGGCGAATGGCATTACCAACTTGATAATAATAACCAGCAAACAAATGCATTATCTGAAGGGACTCATCAAACAGAACAATTTGTCATTTCGGCAACGGACAGCCAAGGCAATAAAGTGAGCTCGGTCATTGCTGTAGAGGTTGAAGGTAGTAACGATTTACCGCAAATTTCAGGTATACATCATGCTAGTCTCAATGAGTTAGGTTCAATTGATACCGTTTCAGGCAACCTCATAGCTACCGACCCAGATAATGGCGATAGCATCACTTGGTCGGCCTCAAATGGAATAGGTCAATTTGGCCAGCTCGTCATTGATTCAAAATCTGGAGAATGGCAATACGTTCTAGATAATCATTCAGCAACGACTTTAGCCCTACATCAGGGAGAAGTAGCAGTTGAAACTTTCACAGTCACAGCAACTGATAGCTCAGGCACCCCTGTATCCAAACAAGTTACCATTAGTATTAACGGTAGCAATGAAACCGCTCAAATTGGTGGCGTTTCATCGGCTAATCTAACCGAAGATAAAGACGTCCATCAAGGACAACTGCATGTCGATGGCGCCCTCACTGTTACTGATGTGGATAATGGTCAAAATCAATTCCAAGCCACCTCACTACAAGGTCAGTTTGGTACTCTATCAATCAATGAGTTAGGTCACTGGACTTACACCGCTGATAACTCGCAGCCGAACATTCAAGGCCTGAAAACAGGCGAATCATTAACGGATACTCTCATAGTTCATTCAGTCGATGGCACTGAGCAGAAAGTCACTGTCACCATTAATGGCACTGATGATAAAGCCGTGGTTGCAGGAACAAGTACCGCACAGTTAACCGAAGATAAAGATGTTCACGGTGGACAACTCCGCGTTGACGGCGCCCTCACTGTTACTGATGTGGATAATGGTCAAAATCAATTTCAAGCCACCTCACTACAAGGTCAGTTTGGTACTCTATCAATCAATGAATTAGGTCACTGGATCTATACAGCTGATAACTCACAAACCGCCATTCAGGGTTTAAAAACCGGTGAGTCAGTTACTGATACAGTGTTAGTTCATAGCGTTGACGGCACTGAGCAAAAAATCACTGTGACCATTAACGGCACGGATGATAAAGCGGTGATTGCGGGTATCTCAACCGCCAGCTTAACTGAAGATAAAGACGTTCACGGTGGGCAACTTCGCGTTGACGGCGCCCTCACTGTTACTGATGTGGATAATGGTCAAAATCAATTTCAAGCCACCTCACTACAAGGTCAGTTTGGTACTCTATCAATCAATGAATTAGGTCACTGGACCTACACCGCTGACAATTCTCAGACAGCGATTCAAGGCCTTAAAACAGGTGAGTCAGTTACTGATACAGTGTTAATTCATAGCGTTGATGGCACTGAGCAAAAAATCACTGTGACCATTAACGGCACGGATGATAAAGCGGTGATTGCGGGTATCTCAACCGCCAGCTTAACTGAAGATAAAGACGTTCACGGTGGGCAACTTCGCGTTGACGGCGCCCTCACTGTTACTGATGTGGATAATGGTCAAAATCAATTCCAAGCCACCTCACTACAAGGTCAATTCGGCACTCTATCAATCAATGAATTAGGTCACTGGACCTATACCGCCGATAACTCGCAGCCGAACATTCAAGGCCTTAAAACCGGTGAGTCAGTTACCGATACAGTGTTAGTTCATAGCGTTGACGGCACTGAGCAAAAAATCACTGTGACCATTAACGGCACGGATGATAAAGCGGTGATTGCGGGTGCTTCAACAGCACAATTAACTGAAGATAAAGATGTTCATCAAGGACAGCTTCATGTTGATGGTGCGTTAACAGTTACTGATGTTGATGCAGGACAAAACCAATTTCAGGCGACAACTCAACAAGGTCAATTTGGCTCTTTGAGTTTAAATGAATTAGGTCATTGGACTTACACGGCTGATAATTCACAGCCATCTATTCAAAGTTTAAAAACCGGTGAATCTGTTACAGATACCTTAATCGTTCACTCTGTTGATGGTACCGAGCAAACTATTAGCGTTAAAATAAATGGCACGGATGATAAAGCGGTGATTGCGGGTGCTTCAACAGCACAATTAACTGAAGATAAAGATGTTCATCAAGGGCAGCTTCGAGTAGATGGTACCCTCACTGTTACTGATGTCGACAACGGTCAAAATCAATTTCAAGCCACCTCATTACAAGGTCAGTTTGGCACTCTATCAATCAATGAATTAGGTCACTGGACCTATACCGCCGATAACTCTCAGACAGCCATTCAAGGTTTAAAAACAGGTGAGTCAGTTACTGATACAGTATTAGTTCACTCGGTTGACGGCACTGAGAAAAAAATCACTGTCACCATTAACGGCACAGATGATAAAGCGGTGATTGCGGGTACTTCAACAGCACAGCTAACTGAAGATAAAGACGTTCACGGTGGACAACTCCGCGTTGACGGGACGTTAACCGTTACTGATGTCGATTCAGGACAAAACCAATTCCAAGCCACCTCACTACAAGGTCAGTTTGGTACTCTATCAATCAATGAATTAGGTCACTGGACCTATACCGCCGATAACTCGCAGCCGAGTATTCAAGGTCTTAAAACGGGTGGAACCGTTACCGATACAGTATTAGTTCATTCAGTCGATGGCACTGAGCAGAAAGTTACCGTCACCATTAATGGCACTGATGATAAAGCCGTGGTTGCAGGAACAAGTACCGCACAATTAACCGAAGACAAAGACGTCCATCAAGGACAACTTCATGTCGATGGTGCCCTCACTGTTACTGATGTCGATACAGGACAAAACCAATTCCAGGCCACTGTGCAACAAGGTCAATTTGGTGCGCTTTCTTTAAATGAATTAGGTTATTGGACTTACACTGCTGATAATTCTCAGCCAGCGATTCAAGGTCTGAAAACTGGCGAGTCGCTCACCGATACGCTAGTTGTTCATAGTGTTGATGGCACAGAGCAAAAAATCACTGTGACCATTAACGGCACTGATGATAAAGCGGTGATTGGCGGTACAAGTTCAGCACAATTAACCGAAGACAAAGACGTCCATCAAGGACAACTGCATGTTGATGGCGCATTAACCGTTACTGATGTTGATAATGGTCAAAATCAATTCCAAGCCACAGTACAACAAGGACAATTTGGCTCACTGGCGTTAAATGAATTAGGTCACTGGACTTATACGGCTGATAATTCACAACCATCTATTCAAAGTTTAAAAACAGGTGAAACGGTAACTGATACCTTAGTCGTTCATTCTATAGATGGCACCGAGCAACAGATCACAGTCACCATCAATGGCACTGACGATAAAGCTGTTATTACTGGAATTTCAACAGGTGACGTTGATGAAGGTCATGGCAGTTTTGGCGATATGTCACCAGATTATGCACAACCTGGTATGGCTAAACTTGGACAAGCTGCATTAACCGCTGATGGCAAGTTAGATATTGTTGACCCTGATACTGGTGAATCACAGTTTGACTCTAAAGGCGGTGCTTGGAACAATTCATACCACGGACAATATGGACATTTATTGTTAAACAGTGATGGAACTTGGCATTATGACGTGACGGTTGGCAGCGTAGATTGGGTCGGCAATAGAAAAACAACTATTGGCTCTACTATAGATAAACTCGGAGAAGGACAAACATTAACTGATACAATCACTATCCAATCAAAAGATGGTACTTCCCACGACATTGTTATTACCATTCATGGTGATAATGACCGCCCCTATTGCTCATCCGAGGTCGTACTACAAAGTGGCAGCGAAGATACCCGCCAAACTCTGACGACAGCACAACTACTTGCCAATACCGTGGACGTCGATAAAAACGATGCCGGTAAACTAACCATTGAAAACCTACACGCCAACCATGGTTCCATTCTAAACAATGGCGATGGCACCTTCACCTTTAGTCCAGAAAAAGACTATAACGGCGATGTCCATTTTAGCTATGACGTCAAAGATGCCCACGGTGGTGTGACCCACACTGGCGCATCAACGACGCTCTCGGCGGTTGGCGATGCTGCAATTATCACTGGCGTTGATACTGGTTCAATAACCGAAAGCAGCGCGGGTGTCGACATGTCACCTGACTATGCTCAACCAGGCATAGCCACACTTGGCAATAAAACGCTGTATGCCGATGGCAAACTAACAATAACCGATCCGGATGTCGGTGAATCAGGTTTTGAACGCCAAGGTAGCAATGGTTACGACTACCACGGCACCTATGGCGACCTAATCTTACTCACCGATGGCACCTGGCATTACCATGCCGATGCTGGGCATCTATCAGGTATAGGTGCTAGACCCACAACGCGTGGCACTGCAATTGACCAACTCGGCGAAGGCCAAAGCCTAACCGATACTATTACGGTTCACTCAAAAGATGGTACAACACACGACATCGTTATCACCATTCACGGCAGTAACGACAAGCCCTATTGTTCATCTGAGGTGGTGCTACAAAGTGGCAGCGAAGATACCCGCCAAACCCTGACTACCGCACAACTGCTTACTAATACCGTCGATGTCGATAAAAATGATGCCGGATTACTGGCTATTGAAAATCTGCATGCCGATCATGGCTCCATTTTGAACAATGCCGATGGCACTTTTACCTTTACACCAGAAAAAGACTACAACGGTCAGGTTCACTTTACCTATGATGTCAAAGATGCCCACGGCGGCGTAACCCATACTGGTGCGTCAACCACGCTCGCGGCAGTGGGTGATGCTGCCCAAATCGCTGGCGTTGATACTGGTTCAATAACCGAAAGCAGCGCGGGTGTCGACATGTCACCTGACTATGCTCACTCAGGCATAGCCACACTTGGCAATACAACACTCTATGCGGATGGCAAGCTGACCATTACAGACCCCGATGTAGGCGAGTCAGGATTTGAACGCCAAGGCAGCAATGGTTACGACTATCACGGCACCTATGGCGATCTAATCTTACTCACCGATGGCACCTGGCATTACCATGCCGATGCTGGGCATCTATCAGGTATAGGTGCTAGGCCCACAACGCGTGGCACTGCAATTGACCAGCTTGGTGAAGGACAAAGCTTAACCGATACGATTACAGTCCATTCAAAAGATGGTACAACACACGATATTGTCATCACCATTCACGGCAGTAACGACAGACCTTACTGTTCATCTGAAGTGGTGCTACAAAGTGGCAGCGAAGATACACGCCAAACCTTAACCACCGCGCAACTATTAGCGAATACAGTCGATGTGGATGCCAATGACGCCGGTAAACTAACCATTGAAAACCTACACGCCGACCATGGTTCGATATTAATTAATGCCGATGGCACCTTCACCTTTAGCCCAGAAAAAGACTATAACGGCGATGTGCATTTTAGCTATGACGTTAAGGATGCACACGGTGGTGTGACCCACACCGGCGCAACCACCAACTTAGCTGCAGTTAACGATAACCCTGATGTGACGCCTTTAACAGACAGTGTCAGTGAGGGGGCCGATAATCATCACACCCTCAATCTGCTAGTAAGTGCCACAGACAAAGACGGCGACGCTTTAACCATCAGCCACCTTGAATATGCCATCGATGGTCAACCTCAGTCGGGCCAACTTCCAACGGGCATTACCTTAGATACTGATGGTCATACATTAATTGTTGATGCCACCAATCCCGCATTTAACCATTTGGCCAATGGTCAGTCGCAACAAATCGCTATCACTTATCAAGTAGAAGATGGCCATGGTGGAAGTACGCAACAAACCGCCACGCTTACGATTGCCGGAACAGATGATAAAGCCACACTGGTTTCTAATGTCATTCAGCTCACTGAAACACAAGCGCTGGATAGTGAATTTAAATTCTATAGAGGCCAGCTTCAGCTAATTGACCCTGATAGTGGTGATAACACTCAGTTTGTTTTTAGCGGGAAGTATTTAGGCCAAGGGTTTGAGCCTGGTCACCTTGATGTTTGGCCTAATGGCACTTATCAATTCAGATTAGAAGCTGTTACCAATCGTCATGCGGACGATCTCATTGGTAGCCTACATGCTGGCGAGTCGATGGAGCTCCCCTACGAAATCGAAACCAATGATGGTCAAAAGCTCACCATTATGGTGAAGGTGACCGGTGAAGATAACCAAGCAAAAATTGAAGTAACGCCCTACTCCAGCCTCAATAATCATGTTTACGAAGATCACACTTCCTTTGGCAATACCACTAATCAGCTCAGCAGTGGCGGCACGTTACACGTGATTGACCCGGATCACGACCAAGCCGGTTTTATTGCACAAACCATCACCACCGCCGAAGGTGGTCGGTTCAATATCAACGCAAAGGGCCATTGGTCATACGATATTGACAATGATAAAGTCCAACATTTAGGCGCAGGGGAAAGCTTCCAGCAAACCTTTACCGTTGAATCTATTGATGGCAGTGCTAAAAAAGATATCACAGTGACCGTTCATGGCACCAATGATGCCCCAGTTGCATCAGCTGAAGTACGTTTAGCGAATGGCTTAGAAGATACCCAGATAGTCCTCACCCCAGCACAGCTACTGGCTAACACAACTGATATCGATGACAACGATATTGGCAAATTATCCATTGAAAACCTACAGGCTGATCATGGCGCTATTGCGTTAAATGCCGATGGCACCTTCACCTTTACCCCAGAAAAAGACTATAACGGCGATGTCCATTTTAGCTATGACGTTAAGGATGCCCACGGTGGTGTGACCCATACAGCTGCTAGCACCACGCTCGCAGCGGTGAACGATGCAGCCCTGATCAATGGCCAGTCACAAGCATCATCGAACGTCGATATCTTCGAAGATGGTGCAACGAGTCGTCTGACGGGGCAGTTAACACTGACAGATGTCGACAGTGGCGAAAATCAGTTTGCCACAATCAGCCAGTTAGCGGGGCAGTATGGTTATCTGTCAATGGATCAGCAAGGCAATTGGTCTTATACCTTAGACAATTCACTCGCTACCACTAATGGTTTGGTTGCCGGGCAAGTTGTGACCGAAAGCTTTACCCTTACCTCACCGGACGGCACTGCTAGCCACACCATCAATGTGCAAATTCATGGCCATGATGACACGCCAAGCGTGAGCGTTAATGAAGGTGGCGCGGTTAAATCTCTCGATTTACTCGGTGGACTGAGCAGTGGCACTGTAAGCCACATGCAATTTTCGACCGACGGTGTTCATTACACTAATCAGGTACCCGTTGGCTTTATGCTAGCCGGCGACGGCCATACATTACAGGTCGATCCGGCGCACAATAGCTACAACCATTTGGCCAACGGCATCGCCTTAAAAGTTGACATTAAGTATGAGCTACAACAAGGAGCTGGTAGCAATGTGCAGACATCGCAGCAGCAAGCTCAAGTCGTCGTCACAGGCACCAGTGATCGTCCAATCATCCACAGTTTTAACCCACATTCTCAGCAGAATAACGGCCCCGTTACAGGCAACTTACTGCAGGGGGCTACGGATGTTGATGATGGCGCACAGTTAGTGCTTGATGATGTGCAATTTCAAGACCCAGTAACGCATCACTATGTAACGGTTCAAGCTGGGCAAACTCATAACATTACTGGTGTTGGGGTTATCGCAATTTCAGCCAACGGCGACTACACCTTTACCCCAAACAGTCAATTTAGCGGGCAAGTGCCTAATCTTATCTACCGCGTCACAGACACGAATGGTGATTATGCAGACAATAGTCAGAACAACTTAACTATTCATATAGACCCTTATCAAGCCCCGATCATTATTGCGCCATTAGCAGTCTCGCTGGCCCATGATACCGGCAGCTCGGCCACAGACTTGATCACTCAAGATGGGGCGCTTAGCATCTCAGGTCAAACCGCTGGAATGCAGGTGGAGTATTCCACAGATGGTGGTGCCCATTGGAGCAGCCAATTTACTCCTGTCGAGGGACTTAATCAGCTACAGGTAAGGCAAACTGACAACGCTGGGCACACATCAAAAGCCACCAGTATTGATTTTACGCTAGACACTAATGTAGCAGCGCCACACATTAGCCTTGACCCTATCACTGCTGATGACGTGCTCAATCAGGCCGAGCTCAGTGGCAGCGTGCCAGTCACTGGTACTGTGGGGAGTGAAGTCAGCGTTGGCGACAATATCACCCTTACACTAGGCACACACACTTACACTGGCGCCGTGGATGCACAACATAGATTCTCAATCGACATCCCAGCCAATCAACTGAGCAGCCACACCAACATTAGCGCATCAGTCACCATAACGGATACAGCAGGAAACAACGCTACTGCGACGGATAATCATCACTACAGCACCGATACTAACGCGGCCATTAGGGTTAACCCAATCACTAGCGACAATATCATTGAAGCCAGCGAACACCAGCAAGCGGTTGATATAACCGGTACAGTATCTGGCGTTGAAGATGGGCAAACGGTTACAGTAACGATTGCGGGTCAGCAGCATCAAGCCGTGGTAACTCAAGGCGCTTGGCACACTTCATTAACCGCAGCGGAGGTTCAGGCGCTGCCAGGGGGAACGGTTGATGTCACCGCATCTGTTCAAGATTTAGCGGGTAATTTAGCATCAATACACAGCCCTCTGTTTATTAGCGATAGCGCTAACCCTGTACCCACTTTGAGCTTTAAGACCCCCCCCACACCAACAGGTAGTGGTAGCATTGGCTCACATATCTCAGGCGATCTGGTTGCACCTCCAATAATACAACAGCTCAGCCCTAGTTTATCTGGCGCTGGGTGGGCAATCACTGATGGCCACGGTCATACTTCAACCAGTTTGCAAGGCCAATACGGTACCTTAAGCATCGATCCCGTAACTGGCCACGTGGACTATGTTTATAGGCAAGCTCCGACTGCCGGTAATAAGGCGACAGGTGGCAGCCATTGGGCAGGGCAAACCACTTCAGAAGAACATCATGACGTATTTCAAGTTGTGTATCATGATGCACATGCGTCCAATGTTGATGTCAAAGTGAATGTAGATGTGACTTATGTTCATGGCCACAGTGGTCATAACCAAACCTCTACTCACCTTGTTGGCATGACAATCACACCCGATACATCTGCCGCTCCGCCACCTGCAGCGGACATGAACGACGTACCTGACGACATAATGACTTTTAGCGCAAGCATCACTGAAGATGAACCTTCATTTGATGAGGTGCTAGCGCATATTGGCGCTGATGATGAAAGCAGCCCCGAGCATCCCGAAGGTGCTCATTCACTTAACCAGTCCGGGGCGAGTTCTCCTATTGATCACTATCTACAGATGGTAGGCGTTAGTCATGCTGATATGAATCCAACTCCACAAGCAACAGTAGTGAATGATTTAGCTAATGTGGCGGAAACACTAGCGGCACCTGATGCCGATATGTTAGATGCCAATCAGGTCGACGCTTTTGAAAACCCGTTAGATGATGATAACCATCAGCAGCATAAAGATGAGTTATTGGCAGATTTAAATGACCAACCTGATCAAAGTGATACTAATCAGGCTAATGACGATGATTTGCTACATCAAGCATTAAATGACATGCACAATCAGGTCTAAAAAACTTTAGTCATAATAACTCTGTAATAGACTGAAAAGGCGCACCATGATGAATCATGGTGCGCCTTTTAAACATCGTTTTTTATAACCAGAATTAAAGCACTTTAGTGTAACTAATCACCCCATAGCCATGCCAGTCATCGACATCTGATTGATATTCTTTGCTATAAAAATCAAAGCTCCAACTCACAGACCATGTGGGAAATGCCCATATCACCCCTAAACTTGCTTGCGCTTGTTCATGCTTGATTTCAAGCGATGAGTCATAGGGTAAATCACCATCAATGGTTAAATCATTAAACCGATATCCAGCCTGCACCCTTGCATAAGCCGTCCAGCTACCATCAGAGTTAGCGGAATGAGTATAATTTCCTAAGTGACCAGCCTGACTTGAAAGTTGGCCAAAGGTTTGGTCTAAGTCATCACCCCAACGCAAGGTGAGACCGACACTCGATTGAGAACGAAAATTCCCAGCCATCGAATGATTAAATGCGCTTAAATCCCACTGACTATTTTCAAATGCTTGCTGACGAGTGAGTAAAGCTTCGACTTCATAGGCAAGTTGAAATGTCAGCTGATTCTCTATTTGATAATCCCAGCCACCCGGTTTAGTTGATGAGGTAATTTTATGCACCACTGATTGCAGCATTTCAGCCCCTGACGCAGGTCCCATAACACCAACAGACAACCAATTTTTTTGTGCCAGTGATGGGCTAAACACACCGATATAGCTTTCTAACTCCAATAGACCTGCATAAGGTCTTTCTTCTGATTGTGGATAGTCATAGGCGATTTCAATTGGGGTCCACATTCGGCTATATAACTGAGCCCCACGGTGTGCTTGCTGTGTTTGTTGGGGGAATAAAAGTGCAGACTGCCATTGAAAGACCGATGCTGCCGCTGAAAAATTGTGTTCTGGCTTTGCATGCCAACCTATGACAAAACCATTGGAGTAATCACCATCTGAGCCGGTAACGATATCATTATCGAAGCTAAAATAAATTTGATCTGCTGTTACGCTAATCGGCGCTAAACTCGCTGATAACAGCAATACACCTGCCGCATTTAGGCTTTTTCTGCTCAATATCCCCCCCTTATCAAATACGTCAGTTCACTACGTTAGCTCGACAACGTAAAGTTATCACCAAAATCTAAACATTACTGTCATTAAAATGAGTAAGCGATTTTAGTTTACCTCTTTAGCCTCCCCACTCAATGATCATTAATTAAACAGCCTCGGCAACGGCTTTTATAGTCAGCCCGCTCTACAAAGCATTCCAATTTAAGCCATATTTATGCAATTTACATTTCATTTAGCACAATAAAACGTCAAACATTACCAGATGTAACCATTAAATTACTGACAATAAAAAGCCGCGATTCACTCGCGGCTACATACGTTAAAATAAGCACTGGTCGCTAATATCATTCACTGTTAATGGCTGTAACCAGCACAAAAATCATCAAATGATAAAGGTTTAGAGAACACATAGCCTTGAATAGAGTAAACACCATGCTCACTTAAATAAGCCACTTGCTCATGGCTTTCTACACCTTCTGCAATGATGTTTAAATTGGATTTTTGCGCAAATGAAATAATAGCTTCAATGGTTTTCGCATTAAAGTTATCTTGATGACCGATAGTATCAACAAACATTTTGTCAATTTTGAGGGTACTAATGCCTAAATTTTGCACATAGCTAAAACCACCATAACCAGTGCCGGCATCATCTAATTTTAAATCTATGCCGATAGCATAAAACTTATCTAACATTTTACGCGCAGCAACTAAGTCACTAATAGGATGACGCTCAGTGATTTCTAATGAAATGCGATGTTGTTTCAACTCGCCTGATTCAACAACGCCTTTTAGCAATTGATACAAATCATCATTATCTAAATGTTCTGGCACAATATTAACGCTAAAAAATAATGGTTCTCGTGTAACCGCAAGTTGCTTAACATCATTAAAAACATGCGCCAACAATACCTTGGTCATATCAACAATTAAGCCATTGGCTTCTGCGTAAGGAATAAACTGATTCGGTGGCATTAAACTGCCATCTTGCCGTTGCCAACGCATGAGCACTTCTGCGCCAATGACTTTTTGACTGCGAGAATCGACAATAGGCTGATAAAAAGGAATAAACTCAGACCGCTTAATCCCTTGAATAATTTGGCTATGAACAGATTGACTATGGTTAAACCATAAACGGGCGATATACGTGACCCAAGCAGCCAAAATGCTGGCAATGATTAAAACAATCCACCAAGAAAAGTAGGTATATTGCTCATAAAACTCACGATTACCTGATAATTCAAAGGTTGCGTCAAAATAGTCGGTGGTTAAGTTAACCGCCTCACTCACGTAATAATCACCATCAAAGCTTTCATAACCAAATGTTAAAAAAGGACTCGAATCGAACGATAATCGATATTCTAAACATTTCTCGCAGCTCATCGGAACAAAATAACTCGGCTCTAACGGGAGTATGCTCGCGGCGTAAAAAATATCCCCCATATTGCGAATAAGCACTAATTCCAGATGCTGATCACTTTCAGACTCTAGTATCCCTAAACTATAGGTTTCACTAATTTGATGATGTTTCACATCGTGAAGTTCTCGAATAATCTCGTTAGATTCACAATATATATTTAGCCCTTTCGTTACGCCAATCCAACGAATAAAGCTTGCATCAAATACTGCGCGCTTTAACTGCGCCTCTACCTCAGTGCTACACACAAACGAATCAAAAGTGATTTCGGGTAATTCATTTAATTCTGCCGCACTGGTTTTAATTAAGTGCTCAAACTTATCCGTTAAAATTGCTGCGTCACGGGCAATGACTTGCTTGGCCAATAAATGATCGACACCACGCAGTAAACCAACACTGATAAGTAATGCAACTAAAAAAATCAGGCAATATGTGATTCGTTCCATGACAGCACCTAAATCCTATAAATTAGTCACAATATAACCTGACTGAGTTTGTTACGGTAGTGTAAATATCTATATTAATTGAAATTTAATTCATCACAGCGCCAATCATTATTTTGCTGTGTAATAGGATCAATAAACTGTAATCGTTGTGCCAATAACTTTAGTGGATTAGCAAAGTTATCAGGTCCTTTCGGTTGTAGCACAGGGTAAAACCTGTCGTTAAGCAATGGCATACCAATGCTTTGCATATGCACTCTTAATTGATGAGTTTTACCTGTAATCGGACTAAGCTCAAACAAACCACTAATAGTGAGTCATTGGTCGACAGTCGTTCGTCACAGCTCATAAAATTCATATATTCAGCGCACTAAACAGTTATCGCTGCGCGTGACTCATGCTGATATAGCATTTAATCAAGCAAGTTAAAGATCAAATTCAGCTTCATAGCCTTCGCAGCTCAGCTGACGCTCAATATGGCTAATCGGGTCAATAAACTGCAGTGATTTAGCAATTAACCGTAACGGTTTTGAAAAATCATCGGCACTCTTTGGCGCTAAAGTAGGATAATTAGTATCGTTTTCTAACGGCATTCCCAACGACATCATGTGTACCCTAAGTTGATGCATTTTCCCGGTGATCGGGCTCAGCTCAAATAAACCTTTATCGCCTTTTATGGCAATAAGGCTAATTTCAGAATGGGTATTGGGCTCACCTTCGGTCACTTTCATTAAAAAGCTTGGGGTTGAGCGCACCATCCTATTTTTAACCGTCCAGTGTATTGGCAAGGTTAATTCACCCGCTTGGGATTGTGCCAATAGTGCCGCTGTTAACTTAGCAATCGCTTGATATTGCTTTGTAATTTTGCCATCACTAAAAAGAGCATGATACGCATGCCTAGACTCAGGGTTAACTGTCATTAGCATGACGCCTGCAGTTGGCCTATCAAGGCGGTGGGCAGGAGTTATAGTGTCAATGCCGGTGGCAATCCTTAGCCTATGGATTAAGCATTCATTAACAAAGTTTCCGCTGGGGGTTACTGGCAAAAAGTGTGGTTTAAACACCAGCATACAATGCTCATCTTGATGCAAAATTTTCTGCACAAAAGGGATCTTAGTTTCAGCCTCAACTTCGCGGTAGTAATACACCCTTGTTGCAGGTCTATAGACAGTATCGACAGTAATTAAGCTGCCATCGGCCCAATGCACTTTGCCGTCCTCAATCCGCTTTAACCACACCTGCGGTGGGATTTGCGCAAAATGCGACACTAAAAATTCCACCACGGTTTTTGGCGCTGTTGAACTTGCTGCTGCATTTTTCGAAGGATGAGTCAGTTGTGGTAACACCACATAAGAAGGTTGTGCAGCTCTAGCTGAGGTATCAGAAGACATAGTTACAATGATTAGTGACTTACATATCCCGTCAGTATAACGGACATGAGTAATATAAATGAACCTAAGCTTTCCTGTTAACGAGCCACTTGAAGTAAAATCCAGCACAGTTAACCCAAACTTGGCGAGTTAAATGCAATCACAGCGACTTGCTCGTCATTGCTGTAAAGCGGTAACTTAGGCATCTACATGGGACTTTAATAGCTGCAGCACAAAAGCCATAGTCTTGTGGCAATTAGGTTGCTCAACAAGCTGTAATTTATCCTTGTTATACATAGGTAACACTTCTAACCAACGCTGGCTCACCCAGGTGGCATCTTCTAAATGCACCTGATTATATAATTCCAATAAATCTGGGTTTACTTCATAAAATTGCTCTAAAGCGGCACTAATAATTTCAAACTTTTCGCCTATGGGTTCATCTTGCCAATTTTGACAGGCTAATGTGCGCGCAATCCAACTTCCATCCCTTAGTTGCGCCGCAGACAGAATTTTTACCCTTTGGCGACCTTCAATCACAATACTTAATGAGTCATCGTCGAGTTGATGAAAGTCGATAATCTCACACTCTGTTGCTGTGCTATAACATGGCGGACTGCTATTAACTTTACCACTACTTTTACCGCTACTTTTACCGCTACTTTTGCTCGCAGCTAAGGCTAAGCGGTAGTCTCCTTTCAGCACACTAGCAACCATTAACAGCTGATTTGGCGATACCACTCTGATCTCTTGGCGGCCGCCAGGAAGAATAACCGCCTCTTGAATAACCAAGGCCATTTCTAATGTTTTCATAGCAGCCTCCAGACCATAGAAATGCTGATAAATATTCATTTAGGGCTTACACCACAAGGCGCAGCATATTTATATCGCCGATGACAACTAGCTCGCTTCAGCCTATATAATCAACTAGTTGTCACAGATATGAGCAAATTAAGTTTAGTGCTTGATAGTTTATTTGCTAGTCACCATCCGCTTATCATTCTTTTTAATGATAGCTGTAATTAACAAATAACGCAGACTTAAGCGATTAATTATTAGACAGGGTGTTTTACGAAATAGTTTCAAAAAGCGATCAGATAGCGCTTAAGATAACCCTTAAATAGGAGGTTAAAAACAATCAATAAAGCAGCTTAAAGCCGCTCTAAATGACTCATCACCGACTGGTTTTCAATGATGCCGGCAAACTCAATCGCCAGTTGCTCACTGCGCTTAACTGACTCGCGCCAATAAGCGATACGACTGTCGCTATCAAGCTTTTTAAAGTCTTCACGATCAGGAATTTTCTGGTAAGGCAAAGAAGCAATAAACTCTGGGGTCGGCGCCAGGATCAGCGCATTATGATAATGCTTTTTAGCACGGCGCCATTTTAGTGATTTATCGAACCAGCCAGGGCTCATGTAAGGATAAAAGTGCGGATATAAACTTAAGCCTTCTGCGGCAGGTAAAGGCATATCAAAGTGATAATCAGTAATGCCGCCATCGTAATAATGACCGTCACTAACGCCATTGATTTGGGTCACTGGCGAGAGCAGTAATGGAATAGAGCCAGTGGCTAGCAGCACTTGATTGATATTACTGCGAGTTAATTGAGCATGCTCGGTGGGCAGATCGGATAATTGTGAAAAAGGCGATTTAACTTGCTGATGACTAAATACCAGTCTTTCAAAGTGCCAAGCTAAACTGCGACGGCTAACAGCATTAGACACTGCAGTAGCAGCCAGCCCCATTGCTAATTTTCCCTTGGAACGCCCAGCATTTAAATGCTTGGCCTTACACACCACAAAATGACTTTGAATAATACGGTTATTGACTATATCCATGGCGCCATTAGCACCTAATATGCCAGCAATAATTCGCTCTACCTGCTCAGTCACCTCTTGACGAGAAGGCACAGTCTCGTAGCGCTGATCGATATAATAGTCTTCAAAGCGATGATAGGCCTCTAACGGATTCTTTTGCGCTAAACAGCTTAAACGCCAGGCTCCAGATGAAGCACCCATGGTATAAAGTGGTGCTTGCCTGTCACTAAAAAACTCACTGAACAAGTATTTATCGAGCCCTGCGACGCCAATCCATTTGGGGCCACCTGATGCTGCAAACAATTGAGTAAACATCGACTGCTGTATGCCGTTTTGTTCAATTTGTTCAAATGCCGTTTTGCCTGCTAATAATCGTAATGCTGCCACTTGATATCCTATTCATGTCAACCGCACTATCATCATAACCAACTGATCGCCGCTTTGTCTAAGCTGATTATTTTCACAGCCCTGTATAAATATATCTGTCATGGTGCAGCATGCTAAATTAAGCGATAATGACTTATCTTAACTTTTAGAGACTTATCATGATTGTCGATACCCTAGCAAATCATCAGCTTTATCATGCTATTAGCCCAAGATTAGCCACTGCACTTGCTCACCTCGCAGCCACTGATTTTAGCCAATATGAATTAGGTAATTACCCCATTGAAGGCAAAGATATATTTGCTATCGTCAATGATTACCAAACTAAGCCGAAACACACCGAGTCTTTTGAAAGTCATCAGCGTTATATTGATGTGCAATTTGTGGTTAGCGGTGAAGAAGAATTTGGCTATTTACCACTTGCAGATCAAGCGCCGTTAGCGCCTTATCACAATGAGCATGATTACAGTAAGTACGATTATGAAGCCAATAAAGCTAATGCGGCTTTTATACCCTTAAAGGCGGGTATGTTTGCGATTTTCTTCCCTGAAGATATGCATATGCCCGGCACCAGTGATACAGCCAAAGATGTCAGAAAAGTAGTCATCAAAGTGAGAGTTTGAGTTTCAGTCAGCTGTTGAGTTTACGTCTGCTTCAAAATCTGAAGCAAAACTTAAGCCTAGTCTGCTCATCACAAATAAAAAGGGAATAAGCGCTAACCGCCTTATTCCTTTTTTTTATCGTTCTTAAAATCAATAACAAAACAACTTCAAATCTTAGTTCACTCTAGTGACCTTTGGTTCCATACAAAGTTGCCGCCACACCAATTTAAAAACTCTCTTTACTAAAATGACAATTTATAGCTGTATTTTTTAATCTAAGCAAAAATGTGATCTTGATCGTTGTTATTAAGCTGTTAATATAACCACAAGAAATTAGTTATAACTAAAAGCTATATAACAACTAGTCAACATGCGAGTCTTACCCCTATGAAAAGCGCCACTGAACTAAGCCAAATATATCTCGATGCTAATGCCACAACTCCTGTGCTACCCCAAGCTGCAACGGCAGCATTAACTACAATGGAAACCCTATTTGGTAACCCAAGTAGTAGCCATATCAGTGGGCTTAAAGCCAAAAACCTAATGGAGCAGACTCGAGTAAAAGCTAAACAAGTGATTGGCGCTGACACAGGTACCGTAATTTTTACCAGCGGCGCCACAGAAGGGATTCAAACCGCGATCATTTCCGCCTTAGTCGCGGCTAAAGCTGCCGCTAAAACTAGCCTCAAGCAAGATCAAACATACAGCTTGTTATATGGCGCCACTGAGCATAAAGCGGTGCCAGAATCCTTAAAGCATTGGAATGCCATTCTTGAAATAAACGCAGAAATTAAAGCGATCCCCGTTGATCATATGGGTAAACTTGATCAGGACTTTATTGCTAAAGAAGCGCCCAATGCATTAATGATTTGCACCATGGCAGTAAACAATGAAACCGGGGTTTACCAAGACTTAACTCAGCTTGATCGCATCATCCGCCAAGCTAACCCTGATATTTATTGGTTAGTTGATTGTGTCCAAGCACTGGGTAAAACGGCATTAAACTTAGCCAACACCAGTATCGATTACGCGCCTTTTAGCGGCCATAAACTGTATGCCCCTAAAGGCATTGGCTTTGTTTACATCCGCGAAGGTGCTCCATTTACGCCGATTATTGCTGGCGGCGGCCAAGAAAGCGGCCTGCGCTCGGGTACTGAAAACCTGCCGGGAATGGCAGCCATAAGTGTCATTTTCGATATGCTGTTAAATAACTCGCAATCGATGGGTACAAACCAGTTTGCCGATGTCGACACCTTAAGGGCTTATCAACAACAATTAATTGATACCCTTGAAAGTGCTTTTCCTGCTGTAGTGTTTAACCACAGTTTTAGCAATAGCGTGCCAACAACCATCAACTTTGCTATTGCAGGCTTTAGTAGCAAAGAGATTATGGATTTATTTGATGCCGCCAATATTCGCGTCAGTTCAGGCTCTGCTTGTTCATCAAAAGTCACCCGTAGCTTTGTATTAGATGCCATGGGATTACCCAAGTGGCAAAGCGAGTCAGCCATCAGAATGTCTTTTGGCCCCGCCATGACTCAAACGCAGGTGGATGAAGCCTGCATCAGAATTCAATCTGCCGCCAATGCATTAACCCATAGCTGTATGATTTTAGACAGTGGTGAAATAAGCGATAAACAGCCATTAAATGGTTTGGTTCAATTACGCTCAGGCCCGAGCTGTAGTTGGATTTATGCCGATCAACAAAGTAAGCAAGCAATCATCATCGATCCACTGCCAGAACTAAATGAACGCTTAGATACCCTATTGCAGTGTCAGCAACTTGAATTAGTGGCGGTGATCGACACCCATGGTCATGCCGATCATGTCTCTAGTCGCCAATACCTTGCCGACAAACATTTGCCGGATCAATTAAGCGATCATTTAGGCTGGCCGCAAAACTGCAGCAACGTCACCCAAGCGGGCGAGTTGTTTGAGTACATCACTATTGGCAATCAAGCACTGCTGAAAGTTGCCACCCCAGGCCATACCGCCGACAGTATTAGCTTGCTGTTATGTGACCCATTTTCTAATGAATTACCTAATAAATCGACTGATGAATTACCTAAGGCAGTATTAAGCTCTAAACCACTTAGCCAGCAATGCCGCTTTGCCTTTGCTGGCGACACGATTTTAATGGGCAGTCTCGGTAGAACTAACTTTGACAGCAGCTGCGCTAAAGCCATGTTTACCAGCCTTAAGCGACTGCATCAGCTTATCGGTGACAACACCCTGATTTGTGCCAGCCATGACTATAACAATGAGTTTACGACCTCATTAGCAGCTGAATCTAGCCGTAATGCACTGCTGGCCAACACCTTAAATGGCCAATTAAGCCAAAGCCAATTTGAAAGCCTAAAAGCCCAGCTTGATAGTCAGTTGTGTGATGAGTCAGGCAGTGAAATTCTTTGCGGCGCATTGCCAGCTAACGCTGCAGCTAAAGTGAATATTACCGAATACAACACAGAGAGCTTAACCAGCGCTTTATCAGCACAGCAAGTTAGCGTCATCGATATTCGTGAGCCCCATGAATACGCGCTGCAACCCACCAGTAGCACCACTGAGAATGTGCCACTAACCCGCTTAGTGCAGTTTATTCAGCAGCATCAACACCAAAAGCACAAGCCGTGGGTTTTAGTGTGCCGCAGTGGTAGCCGCTCCATGGTGGCCGCCCAAGCCATGCAGCGTTTAGGCTTTGATAATATTGCCCACCTTAAAGGTGGTTATGCTTTAAGTTAACAGCCATTGTGAATGCATTGACCACTGAGTAAATAACTAGTCAATAGCTGACAACTTAAGATGAATATTGCTTGATTTGAATCGCCTCAGGACGTTCTCTGGGGCTTTTTTATTGGTAAAGATTGGTCAGGCGGTTATTTCTTGTTAAAATCGCTGAAAATTTATAGGAGCGTACCAAATGGCAATGTATGTTGTGGGTCATAAGATCCCTGATTCAGATTCAATCTGCGGTGCAATCGCACTTGCTTACTTAAAAAATCAAATTGAAGAGCCTGCTATTGCAGCCCGTCTTGGTGAACTTTCACCTGAGACTGCCTATATCTTAGATAGATTTGGTTTTGAAGCACCAGAGTACAAAACAAGCTACGCTGGCGAAGAAGTGTATATCGTTGATCACTCTGAATTAACTCAAGCACCAGATGATATTGCCCAAGCAACCATCGTAGGTATTGTTGATCACCATAAATTAGGTGACTTAACCACTTCTACTCCGCTTGAGTGTTGGATCCGCCCAGTAGGTTGTAGTAACACAGTGATTAAAATGATGTACGATTTCTACCAAGTAGAAATCCCAGCTAACATTGCTGGCATCATGATGTGCGCTATTTTAAGTGACACTGTGATTTTCAAATCTCCAACCTGTACTACTGCTGATATCCGCTGCGTTGAAGCATTAGCTGAAATTGCCGGTATTGAAGACTTCAAAGCTGTGGGCATGGAAATGTTCAAAGTTAAATCAGCTGTTGAAGGTACGCCAGCACGTGACTTAGTCATGCGTGATTTTAAAGACTTCAACATGAACGGTAACCTAGTCGGTATCGGTCAATTAGAAGTTATCGACTTATCAGTATTTGACGATATCAAAGCTGATTTAGAAGCTGATATCGCAGCGCTGAAAGCTGAAGGTAACCGTCACAGCGTATTATTATTGCTAACCGATATCATGAAAGAAGGCTCAGAAATGTTAGTGGTTTCAGATGACGCTGACTTAACTGAAAAAGCCTACGGTAAAGCAACCGTTGAAGGCCGAGTCTGGCTAGACGGTGTATTAAGCCGTAAGAAGCAAGTGGTGCCATCGCTACAAGATGTATTTGCTAACGCTTAATATGCGTTTTTAGCAATATAGCGAGTCGCCCAACTAAAAAGCTGAATCAATGATTCAGCTTTTTATTAGCCTAAATTCATCAGTAAGCGGCTCTCACATAGCTTAAGGTAATGAGTTAACGATTCAATCGCTCCAGCCATTCAGCAGAGTCAGCCACCATAAATTTATAGGACTGATGGTTTTTAAGTTCCACTTTAATCGCATCTGCGGTAAGGGGTAACACTCCACCACCGGTCCCCCAACATTTTTCAACACTAACAATATCCTCAAGGTCTATCTCATAAGGACCCATTTCAAAGATTTTATTAAAGGCTTCAAAACATAACCGTGTTTCAGTCAAATATAGTTGTCCATCACCGCTAAAGGCACCGTTTTGCGCAGTAGCAAAAGTAGACTTAATCACGGTTTCATTGGCTAAATTGATGGTACCCATATGTATCCTCTATTTTTAGCCAGCGTTGCAACAGCCAAATAATCCCTATCAGCGATTTATAACAACTCTCTCTATAATCACCGTACTTATTGCCGTACTTATTGCCATACGTATTGCATAGTAGACCCTAACTCAGTAAGTTGAATTTAATGTGCGCATCAGTAAGTATAGTCATAGTAAAAGATATGGTATGACGAACAATTAATTAGGGGCGAAATGAACCAAGTAAAAAAACTAAGCACATTAGCCACATTGCTCGCTTGCTTAGGCTTAACAGCATGTGTCAGTACAGCCAATCAAAATAGTGAAAGTGTCGCCGTTCTTTGGGAGGGACAAAGTGAGATGAGCCTCTGCCTATTAAAAGGCAACATTATTGGCTCTCAAGGTCATTGGTACGATTACTTATTTATTTCAAATAAGGATTTAACTCAGGGCGCGATTAATCAACTGCGAAATGATGCGCTAGAACTTGATGCCAATACGATTTACTTGTTCAAACCTAAAGCCTTTGCCACTTCTGTGACAATCATGGCCAATGCTTATGATTGCCCAGAATCCATACGATAGATATTAAGCAGGCGTTGTTGCAGGGCTAAATAAAGCCCTAGTATGAACGATATAAGCAGCTTGTTACTTAAATAATTATCTCATCTTGTTAGGCATTATAAAACCTCAAGAGAACCTAAAAACAATTGGGCACTTTTTTTAGAAATATCCCCCTCCCCAAAAAAGACGATTTGACTAACTAGGCTGTCATCTAAGTGAATAAAACGTTGAGTGACATTTCGGCCTTCATAGCTCAAATGATATTCATCTCCCAAATAATCCATCACGTAAATGTCATTTGAAGAGATTAATTTGGCACCTTTTTTGATTAAAGAAGCTGGGCCAGACTGTGCATGTAATATGCTTTTACCGCGGAATACACTGATACCGTATTCAACATTCTCCCTTCTTAGTCGCACCATTTCAATTTGAAGATGTTCTACACTGATATTCTCGACTTTAGGCGTATCAGGAAACTTTACCGCTACACCATCTGAATCAAATTGATACTTAATCCAATTCTGACCATCCATCTGTTCGTTCGTATTGAAATGTTTGTATGTAACCATTGCGATAATGCCAACTAAGACAATTTTAACAATATTTCCCACTCTAAATCCCTTTAGATAAGCTGATGTTTAAATTTGAATCTAAACTAACTTAGACAACTTAATAAAACAAATATTTTGTGGGATATATCAATAACAATTGAATTAAGTCCTTAGTAACTTATTTCTATATGGGAGTATTTTACAAACCCGTTATATCTATAAGATAAAGCCACCAAATGTGTTAAATAAACACATTTGGTGTGGAAACTCTGACGTATTAAATACCAACACAATTAGCGTAGTAAGTTACCGTTGCTGGCCAGTCAGAAAATACGCCAATTACGCCAACATCTTTGGCAAGTACATCCAATAGTTCAAATGCGTCACCTTCATTATCGATTGCATCTGTAATGCTCTGATAATACCAACCACCAGCCCCATCTGCTAACAAACCTGAACGTTCGAGTGTCCAAGTAATGATATCCAATCCCGCCAATTTAGCAGCTTTAGCATACTCAGAAGCAACAATATTACTCTCTGCATCTAGCGCCACTAATACCCATAACGGCGGAGCAATGATGTTAACTCCATCATTGACCAATTCATCCATACTAGGCGACCATGTCTCGCTGTTTTGAGGATCAAAATCAGCAAAATCATACCGATCATCTAAGTAAACCGCTTGCTCGCCAAAATCCGGATTAGTGTCAATCCAGTATTTTACGTCTTCAAGATTAAAGGATTGGGGATATACTGATGCAGCATCCACATCAGCAGCAATATATTCATCTAACATTTTCTGAGCGTAATCTTGCTGGCTAAACCCATCAAAAGGCATTACTACACTGGCCGATTTAAGCTCTGGAGTCATCTTAACTCCAGCCGCCTTGAACATTGCAATACTTTCAGCATGGGTGACTAAAGTGCCGTTGCCTGAGTATAGGTCTGTGCGCCAATTGGCCGTGCCCGCCATAAACTCTTCTGCGGTAGTCGCATTTGGATTCGCACCATCCATTTTGCCCTCAAGCATTCTAAACTCAGCCAAGGTAATGTCACTGGTACAACATTTCGCTGTTGCCATAACCCCATTAGCTAAGTCTGCAGGACTAAATGGCACCGAACATTTACTGGCGAGTTCAGGAATAGCCAATATATTGGTGGTGGTGGCTAAATCACATTGGGAATGGCGACAAACTAATTCTTTATCTTCAGTAAAAGTCACATCACATTCAACCACACCCGCACCAGAGGCAATCGCAGCTTGGTAAGACTCTTTAGTGTGTTCAGGAAATTGCATCGCCGCGCCGCGATGACCAATTGAAAAGTCGTGACGATACATAGTATCCCCAGCGCATTGAGCTAGCTGAGTTTTCAGCTCACTGTCTGGCATTTTATCTACTAAAAAGCTTGGTCTTGGGCCGACACTGACAACCACAGTTTCATTTATCTGTGGGCTAGTCCCCTTTTTATCATCATCGTTATCATCGCAACCAACAATGAGTAACAGACTTGTGGTAATGCTTAGTAGGCTCAGCTTACTTATCCATTTCATCGACATTTTTACTCCATTTAAATTATTGAATATTTAATAGATTTGTATGGATGCATAAGCTAAAGCCTAAATGTGACTATAAAAACAAGGTAATATGACAATTATTAGTATTTCTTAATATAAGCACTTTCGTTTTAGGGTGAACTAAAACAGTAACTGTAATAATCTAATAGCTGACTAATAGTCACAGCCCAATTAATTCATTTGTAGGATGAGAAATGATTACCCACGAGCCTAACCCTCAATACACAGCGAACTCAGATCGTTATCAAAAAATGGCTTATGCCCGTTGTGGTAACAGCGGTATTCGCTTGCCAAAAATTTCATTAGGCTTATGGCAAAACTTTGGCGCATCAGACCCCCAATCGAATGCGAGAAACATCCTGCAAACAGCTTTTGATGCCGGTATTACCCACTTTGATTTAGCCAATAATTATGGTCCCCATTACGGCGCGGCGGAGTCCACTTTTGGTGATATTTTCAAACAAGACTTTAAGCTATATCGAGATGAGTTAATCGTTTCTAGTAAAGCGGGTTACGACATGTGGCCAGGGCCTTATGGTATTGGCGGCTCGAGAAAATATTTGATCGCTAGCTGCGATCAAAGCCTTAAACGTACTGGGCTAGATTACTTTGATATTTTTTATCATCACTGCATGGATCCTGACACTCCCATTGAAGAAACCATGCAAGCGCTAGATTATATTGTCCGCTCAGGCCGGGCGATGTATGTGGGTATTTCAAGTTATCAGCCAGCAGAAACGCTGCAAGCGATCAGTATCTTAAAACAGCTAGGCACGCCATTATTAATCCACCAGCCACGCTACAATATGTTTGATCGCTGGATTGAAGATGGCTTAACCGAGGTATTAAAAGATCAAGGCGTTGGCTCAATTGTATTCTCGCCATTGGATCAAGGTGTGCTCACTGATAAATACCTCCATGGTATTCCCAAAGACTCGCGCGCAGCCCAAGCCCATCAAATCTATTTAGCTGATAACGATCTAACTCCAGAGAAAATCGCCAAAGTGCAGGCATTAAATACCATTGCCCAAACCCGGGATCAATCTTTAGCGCAAATGGCGATCGCATGGAACCTTAACAATGATGCGGTAACCAGTTGCTTGATTGGTGCAAGTCGCCCAGCACAAGTTCTCGATTCGGTGGCCGCACTAGATAACCTTAACTTTAGTGCAGCTGAATTAGCCGCCATTGATGACATTGTTATGTAATTGCTCAAATCCAAGGATTACAGATGAAAGGATTACAGATGAAAAACAGCATCATTGGAGCCGCGTTAATGACAATGGTAACCAGTAGCTTATTAAGCGTTAGTTTAGTCAACCCTGCGGCTGCGCAAATTGACCCTAGTCAGCTTGATAACATCAAAGCGATCAAGCTCAATAACAGCCAGGTGATTACTGCAGGCTTGCCTACTGCAGAGCAATTTCAGAAACTTAAACATTCTGGGGTCGAGGTGGTGATCAATTTGATCCCCAAAGACAACTCAAACTATTTGGCGGCTGAAGATAGACTGGTCACAGATGCTGGTATGGTTTACCACAACATTGAAGTCGACTGGCAGCAACCCACCATGGAAGATGTAGCGCAGTTTATTAGCATCATGGAGCGCAATAACGATAAATCGATTTTAGTCCATTGTGCGTTAAATTATCGCGCCTCGGCTTTTTACTATTTATTTCAACTAAGCCAAGGCGCTGATCACTCAGAAAATGCCATGAACCAAGCGTTATCACCTTGGGGCGATTTACCCCAAAGCTTGGCTAAATACCCGCAGTGGAAAACCTTAATCGATGAGGTGCGCGGCAAATATCAGCAATAAATACCAGAATTTCAGCCGTCAGTTTTCAGTAGCGAGTTTTTCAGTCGTTAGTATTTCAGTAGTGAGTTATCAGAATTAGCCAACAAAGCGGCGATATTCACTTCATATATCGGCGCTGGGCTACCCTCTGAGGTAATATAAAAGCGACTGGCATCGTGATTAAAGCTCACCGCTTCTGCTTGAAATAGTGTCGGGAAATCAATAATTTTTGGCGTGGTCGATAACAGTGTTAAAGCGCCTGTAGGCTGTTGCTGCTGAAAGTAATAAGCATGACCATAGGTTAACACCACCGCAGATAAGCCATCCTTTGAAAAGCTCATTGCTGTCGAGTTTCCGGCAAAAAGTGCTAAGCGTATACTCCCGAAATAATCTGAGAATGATTCTGGTAATGCCGGCGGTGCCCCTAAAGGTGTTGCCACTAGCGTGTCCCTTTCTTGCTTAGGTAATGGCATAGGTAATTGCGAAGGAAATTCTGAAGGCAATAACGCCGGTGATTGCGCTAACTGTAACGGCAATTGATATAGGGTTTGTGGGGTGTGCCGCTTACTCAGTAATACAATTTGCTGGTTAACCACATCAACAGCAACAGACTCACAATCCTTTGGACCATCTGGGTAATTAAATGCCAGTGACACAAGCGGGGTGACCTTAATTGATGCGGCCAATTCAAGTTTGCTGACATCTGGCTCTGCAATGATATGAATAAAATACTGACTTCGATTGGCACGATTATCACCGACATCGGCGATTAACAGATACGCTTTACCATCGATAATAAACGAGCTCATATCTTCCCAATCGATATTTTTTACCCCTTCAATGTTCACCGTCGCCAGCACGTCACCGGATAAATTTATCGCATACACTGCGGCGCTATCGCCGCCATCATTGTGCAGCCACAGCACATCATGGTGTATATTTGAGTAAGCTAAGCCACTGGCTTCAGCAATTTTTTTATGGCTAATATTGCCCACTTGGCTAATGTTAGCTTGCTCGGTTTTGACCGAACACGCCGTAATAGCAACGGCAAATACTAAATATAAACAGAGACGTAAAAACTGATTTAGACATTTTGCGGCCATGTGTCAAACCTAATCCATTAGCTGAGATGCGAAATTTGATAATGACACAGTTAGCGTGATATTTAACCGCCTTGCTAATATTTAAATCTAGACTGTGCTAGAAAGAGATTAAATTCGATCTAAAAACAAACAAACAGACAGTGATAAATTAATCTTCAATTGGCTAATTTACGGGTTTTTCCCTTGGCCATTTGTTAGAATCCCAGCTTATTTTTTGGCAACTGTATTATTGCCACATTCTTTACCTAGCTCGGGCTGACAATCAGTTTAGTTCAGTGCACTCAAGTTTTACTATTAAAGGCAGGCTATGACCGTTCTTCTAATGACTCCACCTATGACCCAGTTAAATACGCCCTATCCGGCAACAGCCTATTTGACTGGTTTTTTGCGTACGAGAGGCTATGAAGCAGTGCAGCGTGATCCTGCCATTGAGCTTTTCCTAGAAATGATGACTGCGCCTGCGCTGGACATTATTCGTCAACATGTGGAAGCTAATTTCGAGCACTTTGAAGACGATGAATTACCTGATGCTATTCATAATTTTCTGGCTGAATTTGATCGTTATCATTTGACTGTTGAGAGCGCGATTCGGTTTTTACAGGGTAAAGATCCCAGTCTTGCACTGCGGATTAACTCGCGCCGATTTTTACCTGAAGGCCCAGCATTTGAAGCCATTGCGCAAATGGAAGCGGTATCAGGCGATGTACTGCAAGCCGCTTTTGGTAATCTTGGCGTTCAAGATAAAGCCAAATATCTCGCGACATTATTTATTAACGATCTCTCCAGCGTCATCACTCAAGGGGTTGATCCTTACTTTGAAGTGAGCCGCTATGGCGAGCAGTTAGCTGCGGCTAATCCAAGCTTTGATAACCTTTACGATACCTTGATGGACGAGCCAACCTTTAGCTCAGAAATTTTAGCGCAATTGGTTGAGCACTATTTAGAAGAAACCCAACCTAGCGTTGTAGCCTTAACCGTGCCTTTTCCCGGTAATATGCTTGGCGCGTTACGTATTGCGCAAACCTGTAAGGCCATTAATCCAGAGATCCCCATCATCATCGGCGGTGGTTTTATCAATACCGAACTACGGGCACTCAAAGATCCTCGGGTATTTGAGTTTATCGACTTTATCTGTCTTGATGACGGCGAACGCCCGTTAATCACCCTGCTGGAATACTTTCAAGGCCAACGTGAAGTCGATGATTTAGTGCGAACTTACTTCCTTGCCGAAGATGACAATGGCGAGCCTTACGTTCACTTTAATGAAAACCCAGAACTCCACGATATCCCGCAGGTGGAAGTCGGCGCTCCGATATACGATGGCTTGCCATTGAGCGAATATCTGTCTTTGTGTGAAATGCTCAACCCAATGCACCGTATTTGGAGTGATGGCCGCTGGAATAAACTCACCATCGCCCATGGCTGTTACTGGCGTAAATGTAGCTTTTGTGATGTCAGTTTGGACTATATCGATCGCTACGATACTGCTGGCGCTGATATTCTGGTTGATCGCATTGAGCAACTCATTGAAGAAACCGGACAAACAGGGTTCCATTTTGTCGATGAAGCACTGCCGCCAAAAACCTTATTTGCCTTTGCAAAACGCTTAATTGAGCGCAACGTGGTGATCAGTTGGTGGGGTAATATTCGTTTTGAAAGAACCTTTAGCCAAGCCCGCTGCCAATTATTAGCCGACTCTGGTTGTATCGCGGTCAGCGGCGGCTTAGAAGTGGCCTCAGATCGTTTATTGAAACTGATGAAAAAAGGCGTCAGTGTTGAGCGCGTTGCCCAAGTCACTAAAGCCTTTAGCGATGCAGGCATCATGGTGCACGCATATTTGATGTATGGCTTTCCGACTCAAACCGAGCAAGAAACGGTGGATTCATTGGAAATGGTGCGACAGATGATGCAGCAAGGTTGTTTCCAGTCTGCCTATTGGCACCGTTTTGTGGCCACGATCCACAGCCCTGTTGGTATGAATCCAGAAAAATTTGGTATTACTCTTAGCGATCGCCCTGAAGTTTTATTCGCTGAAAATGATGTCGATTTTAGCGATCCTACCGATACTGATCATGAGATGTTAGGTGAAGGGCTGCGTAAAGCGATTTACAATTACATGCATGGTATTGGGTTTGATCAGCCGATGAGTTTTTGGTTTGAACAAGGTGTCGCTCGCACTAGCATGAAAAAAGATCTGATCTCAAAAGCGATTAGCAATCTGATCGACAGCAGTGAAGAATGATCTGCTAGCTAACGAGCTAATTTTATAACTCACAGCGCTTATAACTAATAGCGCTAGCCAATAAAAAGGCCACTTTCTTGTTCCAAAAGAAAGTGGCCTGTTACTTTTACAGCTTATTTTACATACTGCATACAGCCTTTTGCAAAGCTGCCAACTTCTTTGTTAAGTCACGTAGTCTTAAATAACGCTTACTGATAAAGAAGCGTGCGATATTGGCGTGTTCCAAACACCTAGATATCACACTGTGCACTTGGCTTTTAGCATTTAAAGGATGAGGTAAAAATGCTAAAAACCAGTACCTGTTGTCACTCTTGTTAATCTCCAGTATTAATACTGGTAATCAAATTGCAGAGTGAATTCTGTGCCAGGCTCTTTCGCGTATACCACCACATCTTGTTGGTCGTATTCGGTGGTTTCACCTAGGATATTTTTCACTTTAAATTTCACCCCAAAGCTTTCAGTAGGTAAAAAGCTATAGCTAAAATCTAAGCTGTGAAAGGGTTGCTCGTACACATCATCTAAACCACCACGGCCACCATAAGCAATACGCTCACCAAACACGTTATACACTAAGGTGGCACTGTGAGACTCATTAGACGAATCAAAGCTTAACTGCATGTTGGCAACCCACTCAGAATGGCCTGTCATGCGGCGCTTATTATTGGTTGGGTCAATTTCACCATTACTGGCAATTTCAATTTCTGAGTCACTTAGGGTTAAGTTACCCGCTACGAAAAAGTCTTCCCAAACACTACCATTGCTGCCAATAAAGCCTAAGTCATGTAAAAACTCAGTTTCGATACCGTAGATATAACCTGACTCAGCGTTGTAAAACTTAAGTTGACGACCCGCTTCTGAGATACGTTGAATCGCTTCTATGGGTGCTGCAACATCTTTATAAAAGCCGCCAACACTTAAGTTTGCGCCATCTTCTGAGTAGTATTCCCAGCGTACATCTAGGTTATAGATATCTGAGCTTTCAAGTTCTGGGTTACCGAAGAAATCAAAACCGGTAATTGGGTCTTGAAACCGCACTGGCGCCACTTCACGTAAGTCTGGGCGAACCAAGGTTTTACTGGCACCAAAGCGCCATTGGCTTTCATCTGATGATTTCCAGGTTAATGCCAATGAAGGAAACCAGCCGTCTTCTGCAATTGCGTAGTCTTCAATATCGTAACGACCACCTTCATCTGAAATCTCACCATCTGGGGTTAATGGCAATGTCACGCGGCGAAAATCTTCATAACGCACACCTGCGGTTAAGCGCCATACATCATCAAAATCCACATCAAAATTGACAAAACTGGCGTCTATCATTTCAGCGGCGACATAATCTTCGGTGTCGGTTGAGGCGTCTTTTAATTCTAAATCAAGCGTGTCATTGGCAATGTTGTCATCAGAAAATATATTGTCAAAGTCACCCGCTAGAATATCGCCATTGGGGTCTGTTGGGCTTAAGCCGACATCAAAGCCCAATCGCGTGGCAAAGCTTTCACGGGTACGTTCAAAGTACTCATAACCACCACTGATTTTTAGCACGTTCATGCCAAATTCAAAGGGTAGGGTTAAATCAAATTTGTAGTTTTCAGTATTATCATCAAGGCGACTATAAACATATTTAGGCGCATCTTGGGTATTTAAGTTACGGCTAGTAATACCATCTGCATCATCAAGTATTACATTATAGGTGTACGATAATTCGCTAGGCGCGTAGCGTTTAGATCTAGCATTGGAGTACATCCAGTTGGCTTCTAAATCCCACAGATATTCAAAGAAATGCTCACCTTGAATTTGGTTACTGATAAGGTTACGTTCTTCATAAGCAATATCATAAACCTGCAGTGCATTAGGCTCGGCGATGGTATCAATGGTTTCTTCGATGGCCACTGAAACATCATCAGATGTATCACGTAAATAAGTCGAGAAGGTTTGAATTTTATGGTCGTAACCAATTTCTAAACCTAAGTTAACCATGCCTGACATTTGTACAATTGAATCGGTGCCCATGACGTCTTTTGAGTTTTCGATTTGTACCTTGTTCTCATCACCATCTAGCTCAACTTCGCGCTTGGTGTAGTTTTCAGCTTGTTGTTTATATGAGCCTGCTGCCATCATCCCGAAAATGATGTCATCGCTTAAGTCCCAGCGATCGCCAATGGCGATATTACCGCGAACTCCAGGGTCCGTACTTTCAGTAAATACCGTCATGTCGCGATACATATCATTGGCTAAACCACGGTTAATGGCTTGAGCACTGGCAAAATCAATTGTGCCATTTGAACCAGTAACAATATCAATGGGGCTAATTCCGCCATATTGATTGGTCACCTCGTTAATGCTGTTTGGCATTGCCCGAGTGCCATCATCTTGGCCAGTCCAATCATCGCCGCCACCGTTATAGGTATAAGTGTCATCGCTATCATTAGTGTTATAACGGCCACCTATTGACGCTTTAAAGAAAAAGTCTGCAGGAATAGATTTAGTACGAATATCAACATGACCACCGCCAAATGCAGCTGGCGTGCTGGCTGAACTGGATTTTTGTACTGATAAAGATTCAATGATAGAGGCTGGGAACATATCCAGCGGTACCACATTACGGGTAGGGTCTGGCGATGGTACAACCGCACCATTTAATGATGTACTAGAATAGCGCTCACCTAAACCACGTACATAAATGAACTTGCCATCCTTCAGGGTTAATCCGGTAACACGTCGAAGCGCGGCGGCGGCATCACTATCTCCGGTGCGAGAAATCTGGTCTGCGCCCATAATATCAACCACGGCGGGTTGCTCACGGCGCTCTTCCATCGCTTCTGAGGCAGAGCTACGTAAACGACCCGTTACCGCAATGACTTCAATAGGGAAATCTTCACCAGGATCATAAGCTGGTGTCTCTTCCGAGTAAGCTGGTAGTGTTGCAAAAAGAGAAGCTGCAGAAATAGCAGTAACAACAGCTAGGCTTAGCTTATTAGCGATAAAACTCGGCTTGGTTTTCATAACGTTTTTCAATCCTGTACACAGTTCAGGTCGCGCCACTAAGATGTGATACACCGGTGACAATTAATGTAAATTTAACTAACTATTTTGATTATCTAATCGGACTTTAAGCAGCATCGAGGAGTACTCACTCCCCGATGCCTAAGGTTTACTACTCGCTTTTATTTAATAAAAGCCCAACCTTCACGCCAATCAGTTTGGCCATCGAATGCACCGATATAATCAGTTGATTCGAAGAAGGTGTCAGTCGTACTCATATCAAGACCCGTACCCAATAACACAGTGTCAGTGCCAGCAGGCATGCCATTAGTTAACGTCACTTCTTGAGCAGAGTTACCTGTTTGAGCTAAGAACCAGGCCTGCGTGTCTACCGCATCGGTTGTATCTGTGTTGTCAGAGCTGTATTTGAATGGCTCGTTACAGTCGATAACAGAGTGAGACATCACTAATGTTTCATCGTTAACGTTGGTAACAAGACCTGCGTAAGTACCGTCTAGTTCTAAACACTCACCTGATTCAGTCTCAGAAGTTGCACCTTTGCGACCTTGAATCAATAGGTTGTGAATTGATGCACGAGTAGCAACACGAAGAATGATGCCTTCGCCTTTATCGCCACTGGCATTTTCAATATCAGCACCAGGAAGAATTGTTACGTTAGAGATAGTTGGGTTTGAAATCGGCGTGTCGTCAGTGCCTTTATGACTATCGCCTTCAATACCACGGTTAGCTTGACCATCTTCATGGGTGATATACACGTACTGTGCTTTACCCTGCCAGCCGTTAGTCCAATCTAAGCTGTCATCAAAGTTATCCGTTAGGTAAACATATTTAAGATTGACTGCACCGCCCCAAAACTCAACACCATCATCGCCATTTGCATGGACTTGAATATGGTCAACTTGGGTTCCACTGCCCACTGCCGCAAATGAGATGCCGTTCATTTCTTGGGTATCATTGACTTTAAAGCCGGCGTATTTGACTACCACATAGCTGATTTGACCGCTGTTATCAGCATTGTCATTACCGCCGTATGGGAAGTCGCCCACTTCAAATGACACATCACAGTTGTCTTTATCAGGACACTTGTTGGTTTCGCCATTACCCAGAATAACTAAACCGCCCCACTGACCACGCTCACCTTCTGCGCCAGCTATTACATCTTGCTGAGAGGTCATAACGATTGGATGCTCAGCACTGCCTTGGGCCATGATTTTAGAGCCACGGCTAATGGCGATGTAGCTGTTGTCGGTCGCAAATAATTGCGTACCCGCTTGAATTGCCAGTGTTGCAGAGTCTGCGTTATCACCACCTACAATCACCGCGCCGCCATCTACTTTGTACATCACGTTTTGACCAGCAAGCAGTGTTGTATTGGTGGTGATGTTACCTTCGATTGAACAGACTAAAGTCACGCTGTCATCTTTATAAAGGCCTGCAACCACATCTTCTGAAGTTGTGCCTACAGGGCAAGATGTTAAAACTGGTAATTCAGTTGGTGCAGGCGCTGCATCTTCATGAATGGCCGTGGTCCAGCCTTCCGTCCAGTCAGTGCTGCCATTAAATGCGCCGATATATTGGGCATCATCTAAACGGTCATCCATGTTAGCTAAATCAGCTGCGCCGCCAGTTAAAGCAACAGAAGATGAATTAGGCATATACCCTGATAAATCTGCAGCACCGGCTAAGTTACCTTCTTGGGCCATAAACCAAGCTTCAACGTCGTAAGCTTTGGTGTAACCTTTATCAGCATCAACCTTGGCACTCTTAAACGGCTCAACACAATCGATTAAGCTGTTTTGCATGTTTAAGTTGCCAGCTTCAGCGGTATCAACTGTATTGTCGTCATTGATTTCTAAACATTCGCCAGAATCAACATCGCCTTTAACCAGCATGTTGTATGCGTTAACAGCCGTGCCTTTGCGCAGTAAAATACCTTCAGCGTCATCACCACCACTGTTAGTGCCGTTAGCCACTTGAATGGTGAAGTTAGCTAATGTAGGCATAGACTGTGGTTCAGCATCAGCGCTGCTGTTGCTGTCACCTTCGATACCACGGTTTGAACCGTTATCCTCTTGACGGATATAAACGTGCTGGGCACTACCTTGCCAACCGTTAGTCCAATCTAGAGAGTCATCAAAGTTTTCAGTTAACACCACATGTGAAAGCGAAACGTTACCGCCCCAAAACTCAACACCGTCATCGTTATTTTTATGAATTTGGATATGATCAACAGTTGTACCTGCGCCAACTGCCGCGAAACTAATACCGTTCATTTCTTGGGTGTCGTTGATTTTAAAGCCACCAAACTCAACCCGAACATACTGAATAACACCTGAGTTATCTTCAGTGTTATCACCACCGTAGTTGTGGTTACCCACTTCAAATGCAGCATCACAACTGGTTAAATCAGGGCATGAGTTAACAGGTGCGTTACCTAAAACGACTAAGCCGCCCCATTGACCCGCTTCGCCAGTTTGGCCTAGCGCCGCTTCAAGGGAAGTAAATACGATTGGCGCGTCAGCTGTGCCTTCGGCCATAATTTTTGAATCACGGCTAATGACTAAATAAGACTCGCTACCACCAATAATTTTAGTGCCAGCCATAATTGATAATTCAACCGAGTCAGCTTTATCGCCGCCAGCGATAACTGCACCATCAAGCATCCACACCACATCGTTTCCTAAAATGATGTTCGCGCCATCTTGACCACCTACCTTTACTGTTGAAGCTGCAGTAGAAGGTGCCAGTGTGCCTGTTAACACCCACACTTCTTTACCATCGATAGCCGCTATCGTAGTGCTTTTTTCTGCAAAGCCGCCGTAAGCAAGTTGTTGGTCCGTTTCAGTCGGTGTGGTTGGATCCGTTGGATTTGTAGGGTTAGTCGGCTCTTGTGAACCCGTATCAATATTGATATCGCCACCACAGCCCGCAAGTAATAAGGTTGCAGAAAGCGCAGCTGATACAGCACTAAGTTTAAACATTTTTTTCAGTTCCATTGTCATCTCCGAAGACGGGTGTAAGCGAGTTAAGTTGTTTCAATGGACGACAAACTAACCCGCAAAAATGACAAAAAGACTGCGTTAAAATGACAGTGAAATTTCACTAATATGATATAAATATTAATAGATAATAAAAACAGAGACTTACTGAGCGGTTTGAGTTACTTTTTATTGTCACATTATTAACAATTATTTTACCTAGGTGTCTTGTGGTGTGTTTTTTGGAGTTGAAAAAGTCTGTTTTTTGAGTTGAATAAGTGACGTTTTATCATTAATAATTGAATTATCAATATAGTCATCATTCAATTAGACAATTGTTACTACCCTAAGCAGATTTGAGGTTGGAATGAAAATTAAACGCAAGATACACAACAAACCGATTTATTAAAATAGCCTAAAAATACTGCTTAATAACAGTATTTTAGAATAAACTGGTTCGCTATTATTTCGATTTAAGCCGCTACCACAGCACGTGTTTTCCACTGCACGCCAATCAGACCTAAAATCACTAATACGCCCACAAAGCCAGTACTTAACGGGTTAAACAATACCCAAGGTACCACGGCTATTGCCAGCACTCGCTCAATCGGTTTAAGCGGTCGTAATAGATAACCTTCTATCGAAATGGCTATCACGACAATAAAGGTCGCGGTTTGCACTATGGCAAACGTAAACGCCATTAAACCGGCATCAGGGTTAAGTAAATCAGTGTAAGCCATCATGATGGGGATAATAAATAAGCCTTATCTTAACCAACAACCTATATATCACATGCTAATTTATGATCAATTCAGGTTTAGGTGATCAAGCTAAACCTCTCAGTTAATACTCAAAAAAACGAGTATTGCTGACACTTATCATTAGTTCACTTTAATGCGCTCTACATCTGCAGCAGGCTCATGGATGACAAAATCAAGCTGCACTTGTGCATTTTTAACGCCATTTTCTGATTCGTTATAAACCCATTGTGATAAGGCATCTTTAGCTGATTGGTCAAATACACCTGTAGGAGATGACTTAATCACTGCAACATTCGACACTTTACCGGATTGACTAATATCAAACTCCAGTTGCACATAGCCATTGAGCCCTGCAGTTGCCGCTTTAGCAGGATAAATAGGGTCTATACGCATTGTAGGGACAACATGTGTCTCCGCTTGCTTAGCTTGTGAACCGGCATGAACTTGCTGGTTTATTATTAATCCACTGATACCTAATGCTAGGGTGATCCCCATGATGACGAGTGTGTTTTTTCCGTGCTGTTTTTTCATCTGTATAATCCTTTCTTTTAAGATGGTTTTATCTCCATAGTGAGTGTGTAACATGCTCAAAGGAACATGTTGCGAGTAGGCCAATAGCGCATGGCTATAGGCAATTTTATTATTTTTATCCATTTCTGATGTTACTTGAGCATCACACGACAACTCTTGGTCATGTCTAAAACGCCTGTAAGCAAACCACATCAACGGATTAAACCAGAACATCAATAGCACGCTACAACCAATGACATTGCACCATAAGTCTTTACGCTGATGATGGAACGCTTCATGAGCGATGATTGCTTGCTGTTGATTAATATCTAATGATTTGAAATTTAACGGCACCAGAATACAAGGTGACAATAACCCCACCAGCATTGGAGACTGAACGGATTCATGAGCCAATATATCAACCCCCTTATTGGTTTCAGCGACTTTAACCGCTGAGGCCACAATGGGATTAAATTGAGTCTGTTGGTACACCATACTCAATAATAACAAGCTCATAATCGCGATGTATAAGTAGTCGAGATACAGTGAGCTAATGAGCATAGAAGATAGCTTGATAGTATCAGTGGCAAGCACTTGATAATGCTGCATGACTGCAGCAGGCTCAGGCAATGACAACCATGAAAGCTTTAGGTGCATAAAGCCCTCAGGAAACCACAGCTGACCTACTGAAATTAGCAATAGTATCGGCACTGAACTCCATAACACATAAGTATAATGGGCACCGATTTTTGCCAAAATAACCCGATGAAACACCATCATCGGTAAACAAAATAGCGTTAATATTACGGTTTGTTCCATAAACCAATTCAGCATCATTTTTGCTCCTGCTGCCAATCATCAAGTAATGACTTTAATTCAGCAACATCTTCAGCTGATAACTTATTGTTCTTTGCAAAACCCGCCACTAAAGGGGTTAACTTGCCAGAGAACATACGTTCAACAAATGATTCGGACTCTTTAGCTGTGTAGTCATGCTCAACAATCAATGGTGAATAATGGTAAACCCGACCTTGCTTCTCAAAACTAATCGCCTGCTTTTTTACTAAGCGGTTAATTAAGGTTTTAACGGTTTTTTCATGCATGTCATGACTTAATGCCAGAGCATCAACCACTTCAGTTGATGTTAAAGGTGCCCGTTGCCAAAGTTGTTTAAGGACTAATAGT
Organism: Shewanella sp. 3_MG-2023; assembly: GCF_030548765.1. Lineage (NCBI taxonomy): Bacteria > Pseudomonadati > Pseudomonadota > Gammaproteobacteria > Alteromonadales > Shewanellaceae > Shewanella > Shewanella sp. 3_MG-2023. The sequence continues at coordinate 37,526 of NZ_JAUOSH010000025.1, forward strand.
TCGCTATTGCTGATGTCTTTCATCGTTTACTTCCAATGCTATTTGTTTTTGATGCTATTTTTTCAATACTGTTTTTTCAATGCAGTGTTGGATAAAAGATGTTTGAAATACTGCTTCTTTCAATAAAGTTTGCTTCAAACATTAGGATTACGGTTGTAATCTCCAATTAAGATTACAATCGTAATCCTAATTAAGCAACACCTTATTTGCAGTTTTTTTGAACAGCTATATTCGTGAATGGAGACTATGGCCAACATGCCAGTAAGTGAAAATGCAGCTTAAGCGACAATAAAGTGATGTAAATCAAAACAAAAATGCCAGTCGATTTACATCGACTGGCATTGGTTTTAATGGCTATCTGTACTGTGATTGAATTTAAATAAACAGTATGGAAAGTCTATTTCATTTCAATCAACTAGCGAGCTTACTTAAGCTCTGCTGGCCATTCTTTTTTAACGCGCTTATCTAAGAATATTTCTTTAGACGCTTGCATTGCTTCTAAGTCAAGACCCACTAAAGGTTGTACCTTCGCTTTAGTGTCGTACTTAGTCGCATCATACTTGTAGCTAGGTGCGTACTTGGCTAGTAATGCATTAGCTTCAGTCAATGCTGCATCTAAAATGCTATTAGATTTTTCAAGCAAACGTACTGCTTCAGTCGGGTTATGCGCATGAATACCGTGAGATGCTGTTGCACTATCCCAGAACCATTGCGCATTTCTGACTTTAGTCAGTAAGCTATTCATTTCACCGGCTAATGGTGTTTTCGCTTTAAGTGCAGCTTCATAGTTGCCTTTTGCTTGTGAAATAGTTTGACCAGCTTCTAGGCCTTTAATGCCATTAGCAGCCCAAATAGCTTGTGCTTTAAAGTGTACTTCAGTTAACCGTGGGTCGGTGCCATTAGCATCGAAACGTAACTTAGTGATCTCAGCTTTACGCTCATCAAGGATCTCTTTAAAGTCACCGGCTTCATGACAAGATTGACAGTCTGCTGGCAATTTATCAGCTTCAAAAGTCACTTTATGGTTAGAGAATTCAGCGCCTTTAGCGTTAGTCGCTTTCGGCATATGACAAGTGGTACAACCAAACTCTAAATGGTCATCCATTGCATGTTCTGTTCTATCTAACATGTTTTCAAATTCTGGATGCTGCGCTTTAATCATTGGCGCACCAGATACTGCGTTGGTCCAATCTTTAAAGCCGCGTTGGTCAAAATACGCAAGTTGTGCTTCAGCAGCAAAACCTAGGTATAAACCATCAGTACCGGTGTAGTTAACAAACTTTTTGTAATCAGTTTCAACGCCTGGTACCCAATAATCAGTTGGGTATTTCACTTTTTTACTGTCTGTGCCATCAAAATAGTATTCAACATGACACTGAGCACATGTTTGACTGGCTTGCATCGTTGAATCTTGCTTAGCGAAATCTTTACCAATCGTTTTCATCGCACGATCGGTATAAGGACGGCTCAATCTAAGCTCTTCTTTACCTAACTCATGACAATCGGCACAGCCAATAGTGTTAGACATTTCATGGCCCCATGTAGACCATGCATTGTCAGAGAATTTTCCTTCGCCTACTTCGTCATACATACGGGCGACATCAGGACTTTTACATGACCAACAGCTAGCAGCCATTGCTTCGCCAACGACTTTACCGTCATGACCAACAACAGGATGACCTACACGTAATGTTTCGATAATATCGGTCAAAGCATAGTGATGACCACGAGCACGGTTATAGTCTTTAGCAAAACCATAGCCAGCCCAAGCTGAAACTAGGTTTGGGTTAGCCGCTAAAAGATCGTCAAGTTCACCAGACGCTGGTGTGCTTTGCTCAGTTTCAGCCCAAGTTTTATATTGCTCAGGGAAGGTTTGCTGCCAGTTTTCACTCTTGTATAGATCAACATCTTTAGCAACTGCAGTACCTGTAAAAACTGCAGATACCATCACCGCTAGCGCTAGCTTTTGTAATTTCATCATCACTCCAAATGGAACTTTATTTATATTTATTAGCATTCATCAATTGCTATAACTTTAATACTTACTTATTAAAGTTTAATAAGTAATATCACAGGAAATATAAACTCACATTTATTTAAATCATTAATGTGACAATGTTCTAATCCAATACAATAACCTTGCATCAAAGCAATACTACTTTTGAGGTATTGATAATACTATTATATAAAAAACCTTTGAATGAATCATGAATCTATCTTTTAAAAAGTAGCCGCCAATAAAAAATAAAAAATAATCAATAACTAATACATTGAAACCAAATACGCCATCAAGTGTTAAATAAACATTAATAAAAGCTTAATTCAAACTTAAATAGACAGGATTTTAATTGACAGATCAAAAAATGAGAAAAACAGCAATTCATACACTCATTAAAAATAGAACGTCATATATCAAACCAATAAAATAGCAGATAACTAATAATCAATTGCTAGCAGAACTAATAAACTCAATAATTAATTAGTATTAAGTTTATAAGGTGGAGGTAATATTGATTTTAAAATTAATACTTAATGGCAATCGCGCCTTGCTTCAGCAATTTTATGATGAGTTTCATTAGCCGCGGTGAGATTGGTATCACAAACAAAATACTTGCGACTTAACTGGGTTAGCCAGTCAGTTTAGTCATCACACCAGCTAATATTGCCAATGTTAATTCACCTTCAAGTGACTCCTTTATCCATGGGGAGTTCGCGAACGTTTTATGAACAATAAAATCTGATTTGACCTAAAGGTTGAGCTGTGATCATATGCTCTCTTTTTCTAGAGTAGCAATCATGAGTACCGACGCATTTTCTCAACATTTTAGCAAGCTGAAAGATCCCGGCGGAGAATTTGGCCTGCATGAGGCATATAACGTTAAGCATGTTGCGTGCGGAAACAACAAAGAAGGCGAGTATTCGTCGGAAACAAAAGATAGCAGCTATGAATATCGACTATTTTGAGAAGGTATTTATGGCTGGTTGCAAAGCTTTGAGCAAAAAATAAACACTCATGCTCTCACCCTGCTCCTTTATCGCTCCATTAGTTCCAGTAATAGAAACTTTACACTAACCCGACCCTACCATTTTTTAACATAAATTTTAGTAAAAATTTATGTTAGATGATTTATTACCCCCGTGAGCATTAAAGTTTTTTTTGCAACTAAAACAACACTATGCGTGCGTAACAAATCTAAATCAAGTCACCAATCCCACAAAAAACATATAGCCGATAATCCGCAAAAAAAAACAATTATTTAACACATCCCTATCTTATGTTACAAAGTGTACACCCTCAGTTTATAGAGGGGCCGTAAAAATTTTAAGGATTAAGGATGAGACATGAACTTTAATAAAACAGCAATAGCCACCGTTATTGGTGCAACTCTTTCAAGTATGTCATTTAGTGCTTTAAGCACTGAATTGAACGAGGCACCAAACTATAAATCATTTGATAAAGCTCAACTTGTTAAAAAGTATAATAAAATTGAAAATGCCGCGACCGTCAGCGGTATGAAAAATCAATTTGATGCTCAGCTAGGTAAAACCACATTCCAATGGGCTGGTAAAAATCAGTCTACGCCAAACTTAGGCGCCCTAAAAACAGCCAACAAAACGGCTTATGCCGCCGATTTTTATTTGGCTCAATTAACGGGTATGTCATCAGCTAAAAGAGGACTGGCTCAAGCGGTTCTAGCAAATACTCATGATATGGGTCGCGGCCCGATTATTGCTAAATATAAGCAAGAAATTGCCGGTGTTGAAGTATTTAACAGTGAATTCAATGTCATGATGGACAGAGAACTAAACCTTGTTGCTTCTTCTGGTTACTTTAGTTCTTCAGCCAATACTAAGTCAGCAGCTTCTATTTTAAAGAATACTGACTCTGCATTTGGTGATGCTGCCAATTCAATAAACGCTGCATTTAAGGCAATGGGTGGCAACAGTAACGCAATAACCCTAGCCTCAAAGTCTTCGAATGGAAAATATGAAACATTTGCCGTGACTAACACAGCTAATGATAAAGTGTTGGTGGGTGAACCTCGCGCAAAGAAAGTATTCTTTGAATATAAAAACAACTTAGTTGCTGCCCACTACGTCGAAATTGAAACAGGCTCTGTGGATAGCCGTGAGTCTGAGTATTTCAGCTACGTCATTTCAGCTAAAACCGGTGAAGTCCTATTTACGAAAAACTTAACCAGTCATGCCGCTGATTTTGATTACCGTATCTACGCTGATGCTGACGGCAAGCCTTGGGATAGCCCACACGGCAATGTGATGCCAGCTCCAGAAGGCAGCGATGTTGACGCTTATCTAACCGCACCTTACTTAGATGCACCATTAGTAGGTTTAAGCCACGGGCCAATTAGCACAATGGACCCTTGGTTAGCAGATGATGCAACAACTACCTCAGGTAACAATGTGAATGCCTATGTTGATGCTGTAGCACCTCAAGGCTTCACCAATGGTGATTACCAAGCAGAAACCACCAGCGCTAACACATTTGATTATGTATACAATGTCAATGAACCTGAGTACTCAATAAACAACCGCAAAGCCGCTATTGTTAATTTATTCTACATGAACAACTACTTACACAATGATTATTATGATCATGGTTTTGATGAAGCAGCAGGTAATGCCCAAGCAGTAAACTATGATCGAGGTGGTATTGAAGGCGATCCGCTCAATGTAGAAGTACAAGATAACTCAGGCTTTGATAACGCTAACATGTCGACCCCTGCTGATGGTGCGTCACCACGCATGCAGATGTATTTATGGGAAACCACTCAAGCTGAAAACGGCGTTGATTATGGTTTAACCATCACTTCTCACGCTGCATTGGGTTTATTAGACATTGTCCAATTTTCAAGTTTTGGTGCCGATGTTTATGAGATCTCGGGCGATTTAGTTCGTATTGAAGATGGTGTTGACCCAATTAGAGATGGCTGTGAAGCTTCTGTGAATGGCGCTGATATTGCTGGTAAAATTGCCATTATTGACCGCGGCGCGTGTAACTTCACCGTGAAAGTTAAAAATGCCCAAGACGCTGGCGCAGTGGCGGTGATTATTGCCAACAACATCGATGATGGTACCCCTGCACCAATGGGCGGAGCTGACGATACAGTCACAATTCCAAGCATGGGTATTAACTTCAGTGACGGCGCTGCTATATATGCGCTTTTAGATGCAAATGAAACTGTTTCTATTGAAATGTTCAAGAATGACCTAACCCGTAACTTTAAAGACAGTTCTTGGGATAACGCCATTGTTGCCCATGAGTGGGGGCACTACATCAGTAACCGTTTAGTCGGTAATGGTTCGGGTTTAAGCAGTAATCAAGCACGTTCTATGGGTGAAGGTTTTGGTGACTTCCATGCATTATTATTTGGCTCAGATGCTGCAGATAACTTAGTAGCAGGTAACGAGGATTACGCTGGCGCATATGGCGATACTACTTATGTAGCAAGCTTTGTAAACGGTATCCGTGAGTTCCCATATTCAACTAATATGGACATTAACCCATCGACATTTGCTTATGTTGAAAGAAATCCACAAGTCCATGGTTCGGGCTCTGTCTACGCTGCAATGTTGTGGGATTCATTTATCGGCTTAGTTAACGATGAACGTCATACCTTCGACGAAGCTAAGAGCTTGATGAAAGACTACTTAGTTGCCGGTTATAAAATGATGCCAATGGCGCCAACCTTTACCGAAGGTCGTGATGCACTCCTTGCTGCAGCCTATGCTAACGATATTGAAGATTATAAAGTGATCTTAGCCGCTTTCGCTAGACGCGGAATGGGTGTCGGCGCGAAGTCACCAAGCCGTTTCTCCACCGACCACGCAGGTGTTGTTGAGTCATATGAAACTGAGTTAGCCACTTACGCAGTAAGTGAACACATGCTCAATGCCAACTACGAAGGCTTGATGTCAGGATATTGTTCAAGCGATAACATTCTTGATAAGGGTGAAACTGGCACCATTAGCTTCACTATTCAGAATAATGGTACTGAAGCATTAGCAGGCCTGACAGGGACTGTTATGGTTGAAAGTGATCATACTGTCACCTTCGCCAATGAAGGAGTTATTAGCTTTGATGATATTGCGCTATTTGGCTCAGCAACCAGTTCACCATTAGAATTTACCCTAGATAACGCAGGAACAGGCGAAGAGCTAGTACTGAAATTTGTACCTGATGTTGCCGAGGGAGCTGAAGCTGATGAATATATGCTATCAACAACGGTTAACGTCGACTTCGAAACTCGCGAGTTAACGGGTACAGAGCAATACGAAGATCTTAACACCCTTTCTAGGTTGAATGACTTTAGCGAGAATGTGATGGCTGGCGGTGATATGGCTGGTGGCACTTTCGGTTTAGATCAATGGGATGAGTTCGATGGGCTCATCTCAGCAACAGGCAATAGCTTTACTTCAGATGTCGCCTATGAAACTCGCCCAATGACTGTGGGTTTCGCAGGGGATTACACCGTTAGTTTCTGGCATTTATATAATTTAGAAGAAGGTTTCGATGGCGCAGTAGTTGAAGTCAGTATCAATGGTGGTGACTGGGTAGATGTTATCGAGGCTGGCGCCACATTTGAAGGCGACGGTTATACGGATACTGGCCTTGAATATACAGAAGCAGCTATTGCTGACCGTGACATGTACTCAGGTATAAACTGGGGTTTTGAAACCATTAACTTTGGTGAATCACTCAACGGTAACCAAGTACAGTTTAGATTCCGCGTAGCCACTGACTCAGCCGTTGTCCCTGACCCATTCTCAGGATTTGCTGCAGGTTGGTATATTGATGATATAACCTTTAGCAATATCCAAACGAGCATTTTCTCAGATGTAGTCGCAGGTGACACTTACGCGTGTGAAAACCGTTTACCAAGCGTCTCGGTCATGGCAAATGCCGCAGAAGTTAATGAAGGTGAAGAAGTGACCTTCACTGCGACAGCAATTGATGCTAATGCTGCAGATACTTTAACCTATGTGTGGGAACAAACCGCTGGTACTGCAGTAACATTCACCACTACAGATACGGCTGAATTAAGCTTTACAGCACCATTAATTGACTCTGGTTCTGAAACACTTGAGTTTACATTGACTGTAAATGATGGTGTAGCTGATGTAGTAACACCTATATCTGTGACGGTTAGTGACATTCCAGTTGTAACAGAGACCCCAAAAGCTAAATCACCTTTTGGTGGTGGCTCTATGGGTTGGTTAGGATTGATATTATTACCATTTGCAGCGCTTCGTCGCCGTAAATAAGGATTAATAAATGCTAAAAGCCACAACAACTTGTTGTGGCTTTTTTATTTGTTCGCTGATTTAAAATCTTATTTACTGTCGTATTTTAAAACTCGTATTTAAAAATTAGCATTTAAAACTCCGGAACATGAGCTTTGCCACTATAGTCGACCTCTAACTCAACCACGCTAAATCGCACATCTTTGGCTAACTGTTTATACCAAGCATACAAATCTTCATCAGCAGAATGGGGAGCAAGTCGATAGGTTTCTTTAGCTATGTTATCTATAGAAAAGTCGCTTTCAAGCCACTGCGGAGTGACAGTTGAGATAATAACAAAAGAGCCTTTCACAACGCCGTAGTCATTCATTTGCATATTAAACAGTGACTGACCGGTTTTGATAACCACATTATCCGTAATAAATTTTTCATTATTGATTGCCACAGAATACTGAGATGGCTCACCTGCTGCAGAAGTTTGAGCTGTAGATAAAGCGTTGATCTTTTTCTGTTTTTCAGTTTCAATGTTGGCAGTCAGGGGTTCTGTCAGGCTTACTGTATCGACAGCATTTAACGTCGCGGGGTTTGCCTCACTTTCCTTACTGGTACTCTTGTTACTAGCCTTGTTCATGTCTGAATTAATGTCCGAGTTAGCGGCTGAGTTAATGGCAGAATTAGCGGCTGAGTTAATTTCCACTTCTTGAGGCTTATCAGCACTGCAGCCACAAAGTGCGACCAATGACGCTAGCATAATTACTTTTTTCATTACTTCCCTTAACGAAATAGATTATTCCCTTCCACTTTACCCTGCCTTAGTCAAAGTAACAAATACGCAAACTTATATTTGTTCAACCCAAATATATGAATTAAAACGAGACAGTTTTGTCGATTCAGTGAGCTTATAAACGCCTTATTGATGATGATTAATCACCAATAGAGAAGCCGGAGCACTGCAACTACACTGGTAGTTACAGTACTCACACCCATACAGGAAAATTGTTACCTGACTTAAAGCTGGCTACTTTCTGCGATAGATCCACTGATACATAGTCGGTAATACCAACAGCGTCAGTGCGGTTGAACTAAACAGTCCGCCGATAATCACTATCGCTAAGGGTTGCTGAATTTCACTGCCGACACCTGATGAGATCAAGATGGGAATTAAGCCTAAAGCAGAGGTTAGCGCGGTCATTAATACCGGACGTAATCTACCAACAGTGCCCTCATAGACGCTATCAAATAGACTTTCATCACCGTCAGTAGCTTCAACAGTTAACCGGCGTTGGTTAATCGAATCCACCAGCACCACCCCGTTTAGCACCGCAACGCCGAATAAGGTGATAAACCCGATAGAGCTAGGCACAGACAGATAAGTGCCCGTGACATAAAGCGCTACTACACCACCAATCAAGGCTAACGGCACATTAGCCATAATCAAGGCGACTTGTTTGATCGAGCCAAAGGAGAAAAACAATAACAAGGCAATTAGGCCAATTGATATTGGCACCACTAACATCAATTTTTGTTGCGCGCGTTGTTGGTTTTCATATTGACCGCCAACGACAACGGTATAGCCTGCAGGCAATTCAGCTTGCGGCACAATGGCATAGATATCATTAACCACTGAACCCATATCACGACCCGAAACGTTTGCTTGTACCACAACACGTCTTTGCACATCATCACGGCGAATATTCGGTGGCGCCATTTCAACGCCCACTTCAGCCACTTCCCCTAATCTCACTTGGGTGCCATTTACGCCCATCATGATCAAATTACCTAATACATCAGGTGAGCTACGGTACTCTTTCGCTAAACGTACGTTAATATCGTAGCGTGCATTACCATCAATCACTTGGCCAGCACTCACACCACCAATACCTTGGCTAACAAGGTTCATCACTTGATCGACACTTAACCCATATCGAGCCAGTTGATCGCGAAGTGGCCTAATAACCAATTGCGCTTCACCACTGACTTGCTCAAGTGATACATCTACAGCGCCAGGAATAGCACTGACAAGCTCAGTAAGTTGTTGACCTTTTTCAGATAGCACATCTAAATCTGGACCAAAAATCTTAATGGCTAATTGCGCTTTAACCCCTGACAATAATTCATCAACGCGGGTGGCAATAGGCTGTGAGAAAGTAAACAATAATCCTGGGAAGATACTCAGCTTTTCTTCCATCAAATGTTGTAGCTCAAAGCGATCGCTGGCGCTTTGCCATTCACTGACGGGCTTTAAGCCAATGTATATTTCAATGTTACTCACTGGTTCAGGATCGCCGCCTAGCTCAGGTGCGCCAATACGACTTAGCGCATATTCCACCTCAGGAAAGTCCATTAGCATGGCTTCAATTTTAGGAGCAATGTCGAGCGATGTCCCTAGACTTGCCGTTGGCGCAAGCGTGACACGTAAGTTGATGGTGCCTTCTTCAAGTTCAGGGACAAACTCTGTGCCTAAACGTGGCACTAACATCATGCTGGCAATAAACAACACCACGGCGGTGCCCATCACTGTCACTGGACGATTCATGATTGATGCGAGTAATTTACGGTAACCTGCTTCAATCGGCGCTAAAACCACGCTTTTTTTGATGGTAACGCCACGATTAAATAGATATACCGCCATCGCGGGTACGGCTATTAATGCCACTAACAAGGCTGAAATCATCGCCAGAATGATACTTACCGCCATTGGCTGGAATAATTTACCTTCTACCCCCTCAAGTGCAAATAACGGAGCAAATACCACAATGATAATCGCAGTAGCAAAGAAGATTGGGCTACATACTTCTTTAGCTGCTTTCATCACTTTGGCAACGGTAGATGTTAAGTCAGTCGTTTTGGAATCAGTATTTGATCCATCCGCTAAGGTGCCTTCCTTTCTGGTTAAATGCTTGAAAATATTCTCAACCATCACCACTGAGCCATCAACTAACATCCCGATGGCAACAGCTAAACCGCCCAAAGACATCAAGTTAGCAGACATGCCGTAATACGACATGATAAGTAGTGCCATACCAATAGAGATCGGGATAGACAGTAATACCAGTAAGGTCGCTCTGATGTTGACTAGAAATAACGCTAAGATGATGACAATAAAGAAAAATGCCATTAATAAAGCATTCACCACGGTCGTCACTGCTTGTTTAACCAGATCAGATTGATCGTAAAACACCTCAAACGATACGCCTTCCGGTAGCGATTGTTCAATTAAGGCCACTCTGTCACTGATATCATCAATGGTCGCTTTAGTATTTGCGCCCATGCGCTTAAGTACGACACCCGCGACCACTTCACCCAAGACTTCGACTTTATCATCTTGCTTTCTAGTCATAGTCACGGCGCCAACACGAATTTCACTGCCATAAGCCACTGTCGCAATATCTGCTACCCGTACAGGCGTGCCGCTGACTTCGGTTAATGAAATTTGGCCAATGGCTTTAAGCCCTGCATCACCAGCAGGCAATAAACCGTAGCCACGAACAACTAGCTGTTCCTGACCTTGATCCATAAACCAGCCGCCCGCATTACGGTTATTGCTTTCTAATGCATCGGTGACTTGCTGCATTGTCAGGCCATAACTGAGCAATTTATTGGGATCAATTTGTACTTGATATTGACGAACATCACCGCCAAAAGATAACACTTCAGTGACACCACTCACTGGCATCATGATCAATTTGACTAAGTAATCATTAAGACTACGAAGCTCTGCAGCGTCGACACCTGACTCTGGTGTTGCACGCAAAATATATTGATATATCTGCCCTAGCCCTGACGTATTAGGGCCAATTTCTGGCACCCCGACGCCGTCTGGGATCATTTCACGGGCAGCTTGCAGTTGTTCAAACACTTGCTGACGAGCAAAGTAAATATCGGTGCCTTCAGCAAATACCACTGTCACTATCGACAAACCGGTGCGAGATAATGACCTCACTTCAGTCACTGCAGGCAAGGCATACATTGCCGATTCAACCGGGTAACTGATCAGTTTTTCAACTTCTTCTGCCGCCAAACCTTCAGCCGCGGTATTGACAGTGACTTGTACATTGGTGACATCCGGAAAAGCATCGAGATTGAGTTTGGGTAACATAAACGCACTGGCTACAGCGATACATAGCAAGGCTAAGCCGACAAGCAATCGGTTACGGATGGCAGACTCTATCAATTTAGCTAACATGGCTTATTCCTTCCTAGTGGTTGTGGATATCAAAACCGGCTTTCGCCAATTCAGATGCCAACAGGAAAGCACCGCTAATCACTACCTGACTGTTTGGTGCCAGTCCGGTAACCATGTTCATGCCACGTTGACGTTCAACGACTTCAACTTCTACCGCTTCAAAGCCATCCTCAACTTGAATAAACACCTGCCAATCTCCATCACCGCCGCGAGTTAGTGCTGCGTCGGGTAACACCACACCGCCATTAAGCGCATTAGGTAAATATAATTCGGCAAATTGCCCTGCATGCAAGCCGTACTCAGTATTATTGATACTGACAAGCACTTGCTCGGTACGTGTAATCGGGTTGAGTTCATGCGAACGACCAATAATCGTGCCTTCAATCGAGACCTTGCCCACCTTTACCATGGCTTTATCGCCAGATTCAATACCATCAGCTTGTATAGCTGACAGTTGCGCTTCAACCCATAAGTGCGACTCATCAGTTAACTGCATTAATGGCGCACCGCCTGCAGATACTTGCCCTAACATGGCGACATCTTGTTGAACACGGCCACTAATGGGTGCCAGTAATTTGAAACTACCTATTTCACTCGGCTTTGAAGTTAACGCCACTATCTGTTCAGGCGACATTTTAATTGCTTCAAGGTTTGCTCGGGTTAACTCGGCTTGAACTTGAGCCAGTAAGCGCCGACTGGCCGTTACGGTATTCTTATTCATGCGATTTACTCGGCTCAACTCAGCGGCCGCTGTAATATAATCAGCCTGAGCTTGCGCAACTGCGACCCCCCCTAAGGTCAACAGTACTTGTCCTAGAGTCACTTCTTGCCCCGGTACGACGTGGCGCTTTAATACTCTGACATCTAATTGCGGCGCTATGGTCATGGTGCGATCGCGATCGACAATCAATGTGGCAGTAGCAACATCATCTAAATTAAACGTGCCAGCACTGAGGCTGACAACATTAATACCAGCAAGTTGTTGTTGCTGTTCGCTTAATACCAGCGCTTCATCACTGTGATCATCGACTGTGTCATTACTTTTTTCGACTAGAGCTGCAGCTGTCTCAGTTACGCCTTTTTCATCTTGGGGTTCATTATTTTCAGGAGCCTGCTCTTCTGTCACATGAGCTTCTGCAGCATGCTCTTCACTGCTGTGGATATTTGCCTGTGCAGCATCCGTATTAGCGTAAACACATCCGCTCATACCAACAGCCATACCAACAGTCACAGCCATCAATAACCCAAAGCTAATACTTCTTAAAAAACCACCTTTGAGACGGTTTGAGTAGGTCGCACTTATGTCATCCGATTTAAATTGATAAATCGCCTGTGTAGAAGGATTTAGTTGCATATTTTTCATCTTTATTACCTATGTGTCCCGCAGTTATTGCGGGGGTTTACTGATATAAAAGCGGTTATTGATAACGCTTTGCGATAGCGTTCATTTGCGACTGTTTATCGGTTCATAAACGTCAATCAACAACATAAGAATGCTTAATATTCAGTAACTAATATAGTGGGTTTAATTGGCTATTTTTAGTGATTGGGTCATATCCCTTGAGGTCAATTGCTCACGCAATATTTGCTCAAGCTGACCACTATTGCCCATCCAAGCAAGCCAATTTTCATACAAGCTTGCCTCCAGCCTTAAGCCGGCAATGTAGCTACTGCTCATTTGCTGCTGACTTTGCAAATAGTCGCTGGTGGCAATATCGCCACTACGCCATTGCGTCGATAAAGCAGAGGATGCAGCCTGACCTGATTTTTGCACCAAATCCTCCCACTGCTGATATCGTTGTAACAACCGCGGCACCGCTCGATTAAATTGCATCCATTGCTGCTGCATGAGTCGCTCTTCCACTAAATAAGCTTGCTCTGCGATGCTAATATCTTCGCTGGCGGTGGCGATTGCATCACTGTAGTTATTGCGAATTTGCAATGGAATTGAGACACCAACAGCAAACTTATTGTCACTGCCTTCGCGCTCAGCACTTAAGCTAATGCTTGGGTCTTCAGCGAGATCAGCTTTCATTTGGTTTACTGTCAGCTTGGTGAGCATCACTTGTTGATAAGCACTTTTTAATGCTGGCAATTGCGGCGATACCGATTGAAAACTCGGAATTTTAGCTAAGGCAAGGTAGTCAATATTCAGTAAATTATGGGTCATGACTTCAGCAGATTGAGATGGGTTTGAAAATAATATTGGCCCTAATAGGCCATAAACGGCAGTTTCTGCGTTGAGCATTTCTTGCTCTGCAATCGCTAAGTCAGCAGCATTATTGGCCACATCCAATTGCATCAGTTGCAGCTCAACCATTGAGATATCGCCCACTTCAGCACGCTGTTTAGCAAGCGCTAATTGCCTTTGGGCTGAATCAAATTGCTGCTGATTAAATGCCAACAATTTCTGATTCTGTTGTAGGTTAGCCAATGCCAGTAACTGCTGCGATAATAACTGACTGCGGTTAAGTTCAATTGACGCTAGCACCATTTCAGATTCTAACTGTGCCACTCGAACCGCTTCACCGCGTTTATCACTCCAATCAATGGTTTGACTCACTGCGATTGAGTAAGTGTCATCACCGGGGGCGTTTTGATAATCCAAGCCAAGCTCTGGATTATAAATGGCATTATCTGCCGAAGTTAACGCCAGCTTAGTTTGCTTCATCAACACTTTCTGGGCTCTCACCTCAGGCAGTTGCTCAAATTGCGTCATTAACTCGGGGAGCCACACATTCACACTTGAATGAACTGCTGTTTGTGATTGCGTTAGTGCCGCGAGACTCCCATTAGAGCCAATATTTTTGTCGACATCAGGTGTCGAACTATGCGCGTTAGCTGCAAATAGCGGTATCGCAATTGCAGTCGCAATGAGGGTTTTTCTCATCATAAATCCTAGATTTCAGTATTAACTGAAACGCTATTGTCAAATTTACGATTAATATTTTTCAGTAAAAAATTATCTAAGTTCAGTGTGTTAGTACTGCTAAAAGCGACAGACACATACACAGTTTCTCATTTAGCCAATAAAGACTAGATGGCACTACTGAGCTGAATTGATACAAATTAGATAATGGTGAGAAATAATATTAATCACATAAAAATCAAAAAGGATTTATGCGATAGGGGGGCGGTAACTTAGACGAGATTCAGGCGGTAAGTAATCTTCAATGAAGGTTTTTGGTGATTCAGAAAAGGGAATACTTGGCAGCAGATTAGCCACAATGCCAATGGCAGTGGCTGAACCACCGTGACACTGACAATCTAAACAAAGCTCATAGCTTTGGTTTTGAGTATTATCATTGGTCGCATGTTGATGGTCTGCTACGGCAAATAAACTATCAACATCATTCTTATCACAAATATCTACTGGGGCAGAAAAAACCAAATGTGAATGATTTACGTCTTCTTGTTCGCTTTCTCCAAGATGCAGTTGATGCCCGCCAAAGTTAGTACTGAAAAACTGCAGTAACATAACGGCGATCATATACTTGGCATATTTTTGAATAACGACCAATGAGTGCAAAGCGTACCTTAGTGGTTCTGAGTGATTAAATCTTAGCGATTAAGTTGTGTAACTGAATCGGTAAATATGACTGCGAGTGTAACTGAAAGTTCACCACTCGCGACCATTAAATTCATCAAGCAATACTTAGATCACAAATTATCATGCTAAAAAATCAATTAAAATACACAATGCTTCGCATAATCAGCCGCTTCATTAGCAGTCCAATCACCGCTAGGTTTTTCTTTCATTTGCTTACACCACGCCTCACTGCCTACTTCTGGTGAACAGGCACTTAGACCGATAATTAATAAACCTGCGCTTAATACTGCCGCTATTTTTGAAGATGATTGAGTTAATGACATACTTTCTAATTCCCTGAATGGTTAATCAAATAAATTATTGTTGTAGCCAGGCTATGGCTTGCTGTTTTTGCTCTAATGGAAACCAAGCCACCTCACCTTGCATGAAAGGACCCAGTAAATTAACCGCATTGCCTACCCAGTCAGGGCCACCGACAAACACTAATGCATCAAAATGGGGTAATTGCACTTTATCGCCCCCAGACAAGGAGCTGACATCCCAACCTTCAAGTAACACGTCCGCCTCTATGTATAAGAAAACCTTACCAGTTTGCTCGCGATAGTCTGTGATTAAAGGTTGTAGTTGAGTGCGATAGTCTTGGGTAGATAAACGCCCACTAACGAATAAGCTAATAACGCCTTTAGCGATATCGGGGATTTGGCACAACATAAAGCAACTCCAAACGGTCAATGTGGCCTAGTTTCTAGATAATTATTGATAGTAACAAATCTTATCCGCAGTACTAAACAAAAGTTTGTTAAACTCAAGTGGTAACAAACAATAAACTCGAATCAGCCCCCTTAAATAGACCCAAGTAAATGGTAAAAAGTAGAATCATATAATGATCAAGATAACCAACAGCGTCAGCATCGAAGATAATGAAATTGAATGGCAATTTATCCGTTCAAGCGGCGCTGGTGGGCAGCACATTAATAAAGTTTCCACTGCAGCGCAGATTATTTTTGACATACGTCAGTCATCGCTACCTGAGTTTTATCAGCAAAAGCTATTAGCCAAAGCCGATCATCGCATTACTAAGAGCGGTAAAGTGATCATAAAATGCCAACAAAGCCGCAGCCAAGATTTTAATCGTCAGCTGGCATTAGAGCAGTTTATTGAGCTAGTAAAAAGTGTCGGTATAGTGCAAAAAAAACGTATTGCCACCAAAGCGACTAAAGGCAGTCAACGCCGCAGAGTCGATGCCAAAAAGCAACGCGGCGCTACGAAAGCGCTACGAAAAAACAAATCTGATTATTAAGCTGCAATCGTTTTCAAACTCGCCTTAATACAGCCATGAAAATTTATCCACTTATGGCAATAATTACATGATAAATTAACCTTATTCGGTATTATCAATACTCATCAGTAGCAATTTTAAGGAAAGTGCATGACGCCCAAAGCCAAGATTTTACTAGTTAATGGCCCTAATTTAAATTTATTAGGCCGTCGTGAGCCAGGCCTTTATGGCAGCGATAACTTAGACACCATTGTGGCAAAGTGTCAGTCTCAAGCCCATGGTGCCGAATTAGACTTTGATCATATCCAGTCTAATGCCGAACATGCACTTATCAATGCGATTCATGCCACTGATGCCAAGTTTATTGTGATCAATCCTGCCGCCTTTACCCACACCAGTGTCGCCCTGCGCGATGCACTGCTTGGGGTGAATATTCCGTTTATTGAAGTCCATATTTCAAATGTTCATGCTCGCGAGCCTTTTAGACATCATTCTTATTTATCAGATAAAGCGGTCGGGGTAATTTGCGGCTTAGGCATTCAGGGCTATGAGTTTGCAATGCAAGCCGCTATTAGCCAGCTGAGCAAGGATTAAAGAAAGGACTAGCGTTAGCTATAGAGATCACCAAGACATGAGTAAATTAAAAGCAGATGTCTGTATTATTCAAGCGGGGATTTTCAGTCAATGGGATTCTGATAGTGATGAACTGCCAAGATTTTTAAAAGCCACCGTACATGTGCCTGCTGAAATAGACATTGAATTTGGCTTTGTCCCCCGTATTCGCAAAGCCAAAAATCAAGTGTTAGGTTACTGTATTTATCACCCCGATATTCCCGATGCAGAAGGCAATATTCAAGCGCCTTTCGATGGTGAAGTGTACATCAAAGAAAACGATTGGAAGTTTTACCTTGGAGACTGTATTTGGGCGCCAATTGACAACAAAGTCGGCAACTGGCGCATGACCCTAGAGCTAAACGGCAAAGTTATCGCCGATAAAACCTTTAAAGTGCATTTGCCTGAATAAGTTATTTTTCCGCAATAACCGCGCAATTGCGTCCAGCTTGTTTAGCTTGGTATAACGCGGTATCGGCAAGTTTGAGGATTGAATCCCACTCTTCGACTAGCCTTTTGGCTGTTGTCGGTCGACTTGCGCCAATCGATACTGTCACCACTAAATCAGCAGCTGGAGTTATAACGGCTTCAGTGCTAATAGCCTGATTAAAACGGCTTAACACTTCATCCAGAGAGGTGGGGTCGGCTTCGTCAACTTGCAATAATATAATAAACTCTTCACCGCCCCATCGTACTAATACATCCCCTTTACGAATGCTGTTCGATAAACGCTTGGCCACTTCTGTGAGCACGATATCCCCAGTATCATGACCATAATTATCGTTCACTTTTTTAAAGTTATCGCAGTCAATCATCAACATACAATAATAAGCATTCGGAAATGCGGTTAGCTCATGATGAATAAAGTGCTCGATATAGCGGCGGTTGTGTAGTCCTGTGAGTTGATCGTTATTTGAAGCTTTATACAAACTTTTATTTGATGTTCGCAGGCTATCGATGTTCTTTTCACTTAAAAAGTAACGTCTAATTAATAACACTAAGCCAATAGCTAAAATAGCCAAAGCTAACAACCATATTCTTTCTTGTAGCTCTTTTTTATCAAGTGTGGCGGCCTTCAGTTCATTTTCTGCGGTTAATAAGGCAATTTTTTCATCTTGAAGCTGGCCTTCATACAAGGCTTTTAAGGCAAATAACTGTTCTTCACGCTGATTGAAAAGCAGCTTTTGGGTGCCTTCATAATAAGTGGTTAATTGCTCAATGGCCTCAGGGTATCGCTGCTGTGCTTGATAGACTCGCGCCAATAATTCATAGGACTTTAATAGTGAGTCTTGGTTATCAATGGCCTTAAGCCCTGCCATGGCATTGTTGGCATAATCACCAGCAGTGGCGCTATCACCCTTAAATAAACTGACCTCGCCGAGACCCATTAAGCATTCGTTATAAGGTAATTGATCATGCACTTGCTTCGCGAGCTCAACACATTCCATTGCCACTGGCTCAGCCTCAGCAAAGAGTTGCTGACTAATTAATAAGTGGGTCTGGGTCATTAAGGCGTTGACAATAAGCTGGTTATTATTGGACTCCCGTGCCACGGCAATGCTTTTTTCACTGTATTGGGTCGCCGCTTCTATATCATTAATTTCTAGCATATTGTTACTAGCATTACTGTATAGGATCACTAAGTACTCAAAGCTGACATTATCACTTTTAAGATATAACTCAGTGGCTTTTTTATTGTATTCAATCGCGCTAGGCCAATCTTCAACCATAGAATAAAGCACTGATATATTTGAATATAACTTAAATACAAAATCGCTATTATTGGTGGTTTCAGCCAGTTTAATCGCTCTTTGATAATCCTCAATCGCTAATTCATAAGCTAAACTACGTGAGTGAATTATGCCTCGTATATTAAGTGCACGAGCCAGTAAGCGGTCATAATGAAGTTGTTCGGCTAAGCTGATCGCTTGCTCTATCAGTCGCAGCGCTTTTTTACCTTCACTTTTTCTCGCCGCCAAGGTGCCTTTAATGGTTAGGCCTTCGGCCACAATCCAGTCTTGGCCGCTATCTAGGCCAAATTGATATAAGGTTTTAGTGGTTTTTTCTGCCGCCTCAACATCAGACAGTACAAATTGAACGTTATAAAGGATCAGATAATAAATGGTTTTAAAATAGTCATTACCATCGATAACACCTTGGGATTTTAGTTGCTCTAAAGCCGTTAAGGTGCCTTCAGGGTCTTTATCAGCCCCAAGATATAACGCCGTTAATTGCGGCCCGTGTTCAATGCTGGCAATCTCATCTAATAAATCGAAAACTGGCGGCTTTGCTGCAGTTGCTGCGGTCGAAAAAATACCGCAAAAAAAAAGCAATAATACGGGTAATAGTGAATGGCGCAGCAGATGATTCAAATGAACCTCGTCGTTTTAGACTGAATGTGTCGGATGAGTAAATCGAATAAAAAACAGTTGGCATAACTAAAGCTAATAACCGTCACGGTAAAGTCTAAATTTAACGGCAACATAGGTGAGCCAACAAGCCCCAAAAGCATTATCTGCTATGTAGCTCGGTAATCACGATATAAAAAACTATTGTTATTAATTTCATACATTTACAGTATATAAAAGATAACATATTTACTTACAGCAAGTCGCCAAATTCAATTAAAACATAGGGCTAAGCTACAATTTGTTACTTTTGAATAGTAAATTGTAAGCGTATTATCAGTGCTTGTTGCTACTGTAAAATGTGGCGAGTCAATAAAAGCTCACTTACAAGCTCTAACACATACCGACAAGCCGCTATAAGCTTGGTATAATCTGTTTTTGCCTTTTCATGCTAACGAGCACAACTATGTCATTGCAGTCTTCTCTTACTCACGCCATTAATCAACGCGCTGAATTTTTTCAACAAGCGGCGCTTCAACAAACCGATTGTTTTCGGGTATTTCATGGCACTGTTGAAGGCGAAAATGGGCTTAATATTGACCGTTATGGTAATGCGTGGCTCATTCAAACATTCCATCAGACCTTAACTGAGCAACAACTTACGCAAATAACCGAAATCCTTAACGCACATCTTGAGTTACCTATTATCTACAATGACCGTGCTAAACGTAATTCACGCATTGAAAATAATCTTGCTGATGACTTCAATGACTTTGCCTGTTCAGAGCAAGTTATCCAAGAAAATGGCATCAAGTTCACCTCAAAATTACGCCATGAAGGCCAAGACCCGTTATTGTTTCTCGATATGCGTATCGGTAGAGAATATGTAAGAGCCAATAGCCAAGGCAAAACCGTGCTAAACCTATTTTCATACACTTGCGGTATTGGCACTGCAGCAGCCATGGGCGGTGCAACTCGGGCAGTTAATGTGGATTTCTCATCATTTGCTTTGGCTGCAGGCCAAAAGAATGCTGAGCTCAATGAGGTAGCAGATACTTGTGAGTTCATTCAAAGCGATGCCTTTCCTGCGCTGCGTCAATTAGCTGGTCTTAAGGTTGGTGGCCGCCGCGGGCAAAAATTACCTAAGTACCCTAAGTTAGCTGCGACTCAATTTGATTTGGTATTTTTAGATCCGCCACGTTTTGCAAAAAGCCCATTTGGCACCGTTGATCTGATTAATGATTACCAAGGTTTATTTAAGCCTGCAATGCTAACAACAAAAAGTGGTGGCACCATAGTGTGCTGTAACAATGTCGCCAAAGTGGAACGACAAGCCTGGCTCAACAGCTTAGTGCGCTGTGTTGAAAAACAAGACCGCAGTGTCAGCTCAATTGAATGGTTAAATTGCCATGAAGACTTCCCTTCTTTTGATGACAACCATCCCCTTAAGATTGTCGCACTAACTATTGATTAATTAATTCATAATGATAAAAAAGCCAGCTGACCTCTATGATGCAAGCTGGCTTTTTCTTTTTAAATCGTAATAACCTACTGCTCAGCAAGCCCTTTTCTAGCAACTGAGTTTAACCAATTGAGTTTGGCTAAATATTTCTGCTGGTTTTCCCCTAGGGATGTTAACGTCAACGCCTCTTTCAAGCTCTGCTTAGCTGCATAGGGTTTTCCCTGTGCATTGAGCGCCTTGGCTAACTCATAATAGGCCTGATGGAAATAAGGGCTATTTTTGATGAATTTTCTAAAGAATATCTCTGCTGCTCGGTAATCTTTTAACGCTAACGCTTCTATTCCCATGCTATACCAGCCATAAGGGCTTTCATTTTCCAGATCCAATAATTGCTGACTAATACTCTGCGCTTCATCTATTCGACCTTGAGAATTCAGAACAAAGCTGTAATTACTTAATAGACTTAGTGAGTTAGGCTTAAATTGCAAACCATACTGATAATAGGCTTCGGCAATATCATAGGCTTCAATACGGCGGTGTACTACTGCCATCATATTAATCAAGGGTACATAATCCGGTGCTAATGACAGGCCTTTTTGCATTAACGCAAAAGCTAATTCAAGCTTATCATCCAATAAGGCATCAGCAGCTAAATTACGGTAAAACATGGCTAAAAATTGACTGTCTGATACCACGCCACCATTGCGGTCGTTACGATCAGGAAAGTAATCAATCACAGAGAACTCTCCGCCATATAGATATAAATTTGATTTTGAATCACTGCTATCAACCTCATAAAGAAAGGTACGGACATGATCCGATGACACCATCAAATCCTTGGTGATGACGGTCGCAAGGGGCGCACTATGCACTACTTGAAAAACAGCTTTAACATTTAAGAATTTTGCGACGCCATAGGTCAACATAGCTAGAGACATACAATTACCAGATTTATTTAACCACGCATCACTGGCATTAAAGTTTGAACCTTCATAGTTAAAATTAACCATTTTTTGACCAATAAATTGACTCACTTTTTTTCTATTGGGTAAAGCAGCAATTTCTTCATCGGCAATAAACGCCAATAACTCCCGCTCTTGTATCGGTGTTAGTTGAGTCAAACTCTCAATGGATGGCACAGTATATTTGCTGGCTTGAAGTTGGAGTAAACTACTCGCAGCAGGCATTTTCACATCAACTGATAAGTTTTTTTGGGACATTGAACTGCACGCAGATAAGCTCAATAGACTGATGACAACGATACTAAATCGGTATATCTCTTGTTTGATAAACATCCTGTAAACCCTTCTCCTTAAGCATATCTTCACTCAACTTAATCACTCAGCACATGTAGCGACTCACATGTGTAAAAATTAAGCTAACATGATTTTGAT
Source organism: Shewanella sp. 3_MG-2023 (assembly GCF_030548765.1). Classification (NCBI taxonomy): domain Bacteria; kingdom Pseudomonadati; phylum Pseudomonadota; class Gammaproteobacteria; order Alteromonadales; family Shewanellaceae; genus Shewanella; species Shewanella sp. 3_MG-2023. The sequence goes on from NZ_JAUOSH010000025.1 coordinate 59,620, forward strand.
ATGAGACAAATACATTCATTAGCCCAATCCTGATAAAGGAAGCCTATACTTGATGACGTCTAGTACTTACCACCTTAAGTGTAAGTACTTGATTAATTGAGCATTTCACCTTAAGCCCTATAATTATTTACCCTTAATAACGCTCATCGTTTAACCCATTAAGTTTTACTATTTCTTCGCGCTTATCCCTCGCAAAAGTTAACCTCTGAACAAGCAAAATTGAATTTATCAATTAAACTTAGGCTCATGGTTCATTTTTACGCACAGTGGAACGAGCCATACATTTCGCTTTAAAAATTATAAATACCTTATTTTTATAATTAATATCAGCATATTGACTCATTAATAGGAAATTTAAATATTATGAAAATCAGCGCTCGTAATTCACTGGTTGGTAAAATCACCTCAATCGAAGAGGGTTCTGTAAACAATGAAGTGGTCATTGAACTTGCACCAGGAGTTGAGATCACATCAGTAGTCACTAAAAAGTCTTGTCAGCAACTTGGCTTAACCGTGGGCGGCAATGCTTACGCGATTATTAAAGCCAGTAATGTCATGGTTGCTGTTGATTAATACCCTTTACCATTTGGCTGTTACAGGTTTATTTAAAGTACATAAAAGTACCTATTCGCCCGCTTTAGCCAGCGATATATGAGCGAAATGAACTTCCTTTCATTTCGCTCATATATCTATAAACATCAGCATCGGCAAACCACTCCAATGAGCAATTTTTCAGTTTTAGAATAAATAGCACACACCATAAAACATACTATGTAATCTGCTTTGATTGAGTCTAGCGGCAATTATTTATCTTAAACAGAGCCAGATACAGTCACTAAAGTGACTTTTTATTCCTCAAAACTCAGATTCTCCACCTGCAAATTCACAACATAAGCAGTGCAATTAAGCTAACAAAACCACCTTTACAATTAACATCAAGGGTTTAGCTTTTAATAACTTGTTAAATCAGCTCAACAAATGAACGACACTTGGCCTTTTAAGGCAATCCCCATGATATTTACCGCTAAGTTCCTCTATAATCAATATAACTAATAAATTAAAGCAAAATATTTATGCATATCTAATTGTGATATCTAATCACATTGTGTAACTCATTCAGTGCAAAACAAAAGGAGTTCCATGAATACTGTTTATTCTATTGGAGAGCTTGAATCTTTCCTCGTGGCAATTTTGGTACTATTCATTGGCCATACAATTAATCGACACGTACCTTCTTTCAGAAAATATAATATCCCAGAACCCATCGTGGGTGGACTTATCGTTGCAGGCGTAATCACCATATTACACTTCAACAAAATCAGTTTAGAATTTACTCTTTCAATGCAAAATACCTTGATGCTGATGTTTTTCAGTACCGTGGGGTTAGCGGCAAGTTATAAGCTATTAATGAAAGGCGGTACTAAGGTCATTGTCTTTTTAGGCATTGCATCTTTATATATCATTATTCAAAATGCGGTGGGCGTTAGCTTAGCCAGCGCTTTAGGGCTAGAGCCGATAATGGGCTTAATCGCTGGTTCAATTACCTTATCAGGTGGTCACGGCACGGGTGCTGCTTGGGCGCAAACCTTCCAAGACAACTATGGTATTAATACTTTAGAGTTTGCCATGGCAGCGGCCACCTTTGGTCTAGTCATGGGCGGTATTATTGGTGGTCCAGTTGCCCAGCGCCTTATCAATAAACATAACCTTGTTTCTTCATATGGTGTGGGTGGTAATCATCACGTAGATCATCCTGACTTAGTAACCTATGACCAATTAGAAATTGATCGCGTTACCGGTAAGAAAATTTTAGAAGTGCTATTCATTCTGCTGCTATGTGTGGCTGGGGCTAAGTGGTTCGGCAAATTTGTTAGCTCCATGGATATTGCATGGTTAAAAATGCCTGACTTTGTTTATGCCTTATTCTTTGGCGTGGTCATCACCAACGCCACTGAGTTGAGTCGCGGCTACAAAATCAACAGTGAATGTGTTGATATTTTAGGTACTGTGTCCTTGTCACTGTTCTTAGCGATGGCGCTAATGAACCTTAAGCTGTGGGAAATATTTGATTTAGCGGTACCGCTATTAATCATCTTAGTGTCTCAAGCGGCTATTTTAGCGGTGTTTGCCTACTTTGTTACCTTTAGATTAATGGGCTCAAACTATGACGCTGCAGTGATGGCTGGTGGTCATTGTGGTTTTGGTATGGGCGCAACCCCAACTGCGGTAATGAACATGGGCGCATTAGTTTCACGTACAGGTCCGTCGCCACAAGCCTTTATGGTAGTGCCTATTGTAGGGGCATTCTTTATTGATATTGTGAATGCCATTATCTTGCAAGGCTATTTAAGCTTTATGGGCTAGCGCTTAATACGCGAGTTTAACCGCTCGCTTTAGGGCTTAGTTAAAGCTAAACACAGATACAAAAATGCCAGTCAGTGACTGGCATTTTTGTCTTAAAGAAAACCGAATCCGCGACTAAGCCGTTGCCTCTTGGGTTTCTTTACCTGCACAGTGACCACATTGATTAATCACAAAACCAGCTTCAGTTTCAGTTAAACGACCGTTGCTAATAAACAGTTCAACTAACTGTGCGGCGCTCATATCACTGGCACGACAAGTATGAAACTCTGCATTTTCACCAAATTCTGCTGCCATCAACGCCAGCCATTGTTGTTGTGGCTGCGGGGTATTTTGATCTTTCATCAATTTGATAACGTTACGACCATGAATTGATTTTGACATTAGAATTCCTCAACAGTTAAAAAGCTATTTTACGACACAATCACTATTCCACTATTGCGTTAGCTCATGGTTTAACAAAAATTAACCTACTGAATTATCATCTAGACGCTGATTGGCTATAGTGAGCCGCCCACGAGGCTGTTAAAGTAGTAACTAAGCAGCAATCTAATCAAGAAGTAGAGCAACATGGCAAAAAGTATCTCTCAAGAAACCCAAGCTGAAGCAATGAAAATGGCTAAGGCTACTCAAAAACCTTCACAAACCAAAGAACAGACCAAACTCATCGCTCAAGGTATTGAGAAAGGTATAGCTGAATATAAAAAGTTGCAGAAAGCCAAAGCTCGTGGGGCTGATAAACAGCGGAAACAGAATCTTAAAGCTAAAAACCAGCTCAACCATGATGTAGTTGAACAGCAGCAGCCGCCACAGTCTCAGAAGTCATATTTACCCTGGGTGTTGCTTATCGCCAGTTGGGTCGGATTTATTGCATCTCATGTCCTGCAAGCAAACTGATCATTCTTAGCTAAGGGGATAAGGCGCCCCATTTATTATTTTTGCCACAAAGCAAAACAGTCAGCATAGCTGACTGTTCTTAAATTAAATCTTGCTGCAAATTAGCTTACATTTTTAAGCTGACATCTGAAGTGATTTTAGTCGAGCACGCTAATACATACCCTGCGGCAATTTCTTCAGCTGTTAATGTCATGGTACTGCTAGATTCAGTAGTCCCTGAGGTCACCTGGCACTTACAGGCGCCGCACACACCACTTCGGCACGCTGCGATTATCGGTAGCCCTTCAGACTCTATGCCATCAAGTAAGGTTTGCTCAGCCGATAATGCAACTTTTTTATCCTTAATTGAAAGCATGAAGTTGCTAGTTGTAGCCGCAGTATTTGTGCTGCTTGGGGGTGATTTAACCGCGCCAGTAAAGCTTTCTTGATGGAAGTTTTTCATCTCGAAACCACTGGTTTCAATCAAGGATTTAACTGACACCATGTAAGGCTCTGGGCCACACACAAAAATGGTGCGAGTCATAAAATCAGGCACTAATGCTTGCAGCTTTTCAATATCGATACGGCCTAACATACGGCTGTCGTTGCCAGTATGATTAACGCCTTCAACAAGCTCATCTGCATTTTCAAGCAGGTAACTTAATTGAAATTGAGCACTGCGATAAGCCATCGCACCTAAGCTATCAGCAAAGATAATATCTTCATCTGTTCGAGCGCTGTGCACAAAGGCAATATCACTGCCTACTTTGGTATCGAGCAGCCAACGTGACATTGAATACATTGGGGTAATGCCACTGCCAGCACTTAAAAATAAATACTTTTCAGCCGCTATATCCACTAAGTTAAAGGCGCCATCTGGGCCGACTAAGGTGATGATATCGCCTTGATTAACCTTATCAGCTAAAAAGTTTGACACTTTGCCACCAGCAATGCGCTTCACCGTGACCACAATTGAATAAGGTCTAGATGGAGACGATGACATGGTATAACTGCGATAAACTATTTCGCCTTCAATCTCTAATTTGAAGGTAATAAATTGCCCCGGTTTGTAGTTAAACTTAACAGGGGTTAAACCTTGAAAACGAAAGCTCACTACATCATGGGTTTCATGCCATTTTTCAGTACAGCGCAATTGCACTTCACCACGTTGCCACTCATCAGCATTTAATAATAACTGATTTGCATTGATGGATTTTTTTGCTTCAGCAGTAGTTGTAACCTCAGCCGTTTTCTTTGCTGTGGCAGCCAATGCACCCGATATTGAAAAACTCGGCGCAGCGCTGACCTTAGCAACTGACTTTTTGTTGTCATCTTTTGTTGATTGGGCGGCTGATAACGCTGCTGAAAATGAAAATCCTGATGAACTCATATTGCACCTGTATGGGAAACCATGTGTTAGAAGTAGAAAGTAAAAAACAGACAATAAAAAGGTGATATAAGCGCTAAGCCTATATCACCCAATAACCACTATTTAAGCCGCATTAATCATCGCTTTAAGATCTGACTCAACATCAGTGGTGTTACGTAAACCAAATTGGTCTTCTAACACTTTTGCTAAGTTTTCAGTCAAAAACGCTGGCGGAGTTGGGCCTGTACGAATGTTTTTAACGCCCAGTGATAATAGTGTCAGTAACACCACAATCGCTTTTTGCTCAAACCAAGACAGTACCAAGCTTAAAGGCAGTTCATTGATATCACAGTCAAAAATATCTTTTAATGCTAAGGCTAACTGTATAGCAGAGTAAGCATCGTTACATTGACCCACATCTAATAAACGTGGAATACCATTAATATCGCCAAACTCAAGTTTGTTGAACTTGTACTTACCACACCCTAAGGTCAGGATAATGGTGTCATCAGGCACTGATTTAGCTAAGTCAGTAAAGTAGCTACGTTCAGATTTATCGCCGTCACAACCACCGATTAAGAAAAAGTGCTTAATAGACCCATTTTTCACGTTCTCAACTACTGTTGGTGCCGCTTCCATTAAGGCATTACGTGCAAAACCAATCGTAATCGCATGTGGGATTTCATCGTAGCTAAAACCTTCAAGCTCAAGGGCTTTGTCAATCACAGCGCTAAAGTCTTCACCTTCGATGTGAGCAACACCAGGCCAGCCAACAATGCTACGGGTGAATATACGATCTGAATAATCGCCCACATTAGGGTCAATAATACAGTTTGAGGTCATCACAACAGCGCCTGGGAAAGTGCCAAATTCACGCTGTTGGTTCTGCCATGCGCTGCCGTAGTTACCCACTAAGTGTGGGAACTTTTTAAATGCAGGATAAGCTAATGCCGGTAACATTTCGCCATGGGTATAGACGTTAATGCCCTTACCTTGAGTTTGCTCTAAGATAAGTTCTAAATCTTTCATGTCATGACCTGACACTAAAATCGCCTTACCTTTAAATGATTTGGTGTTTACTTCAGTTGGCTCAGGGTGGCCAAATGCCGTCGTTTCACCCGCATCTAACATCGCCATTACGCGATAGTTTAATTGACCGATTTCCATTGCGGTAGCAAATAGCTTGTCGCCATCAACTGAGTCTTCGCCAAGGAATGACATGATTTGGTGAAATTCACCGGCCACATCGGCATCAGTTTGCTCAAGTACACGTGCATGCTCCATGTAAGCTGCTGCGCCTTTAAGGCCATATAAGCAAAGTAAACGTAAGCCCATGATGTCTTCATTAACATCGTCACCACGGTTTGGCAGTGCAACTGGAGCTTGTAGTAGCATTTCAGGCTGAGAAGCCGCTAAGTTAAATTCAGCTTGAGCTATCACTTCTTCAGCAGCAACGCCTTTTTCAGCGCAGGCTTGTTCGTATGCCGCTTTTAACTTGTTACGGTAAGTTTGAGCTTGATGTGCGTAATCAGCTAAACGTCCATCATCAAAGTTCACATTAGTTAATGTGGCAAAAAATGCCTTAGGAACAAAGGTATCAATCTCGGCATCGATGATATCGAACTGACGCGCCTTAACCGCATAAGCAGAAACGCCCTGCAACATGTAGATTAATAAATCTTGTAGATCTGACGTAGATGCTAACTTACCGCACATACCTTGAGAATAACTACAACCGTTGCCTGCTGGGGTTCTAACTGTTTGCTCGCATTGAATACAAAACATCACTTTGCTCCTGAATTTAATCATGCATAATATTTACATGTTTAGATGCAGTGTACTTAGATCAGCAAAAATCTAAACTTATTTTTACAAAATTTAATCAGTTTTATGATCTAGATCAGTTTCAGTATTCACTAATACTGAGCCCGATTCACATCGATGTTATCAATAAAGGCATCAGTTAATTGATTATTTTATCGTCAAAGACCTAGCGTTAAGTACAAAAAAACCAGCAAATGACTGCTGGTTTTTTTCGTGTGTATTTTGAGGCGTTATAAGCCTTAAAACTGATTACTGCGCCAATAGCACAGTGAAGCTTCGTTGCAGTTGTTCAGGATCTTGTTTACCAAATTTAAGTAATAAGTCATCTTTACCATCAGCATTAATATCGGTTGCCGATAGCATCGAGCCTTCAACCGGAATGATCATATCCCATTGCTGAGAGCGCTTACTAAAAGGCGCGCTACCAGCCTGACCCAGATAAATGTCTAAGGTTTCATTGTCATCAGACAATAATAACTCTTTATAACCATCGCCATTGATATCCGCTAACGCCACTACAGGTTCACCACTTTGGCCTGAAGTTAAGCTGAAGTTTAATTCAACCTCTTTACTGACATTGGCTTTATCTGCAAACTGGCTCGCTGTGTTCATTTTAAATACATGTACATCTTGATCAATGCTGCCTGACAGTAAGGCGCTTACGATCTGCGAAATGCTAATATCAAAGCCTGATACAATCACCTCATCGACATTGTCATTATCAATGTCATCAAAGCGCAGCCCTGTTAAGGTGCCTTCAGCTTTAATAACCGTCTCAGGGTCGCGGCCAAAAGCCACCACACCATCGTTATTACGACCTAAATAAATTTCATAGTCATTGGTACGATCAAACACCCCAGAGCTTTTGGTATATCTGACCACCAAGTCAGTAATCTCATCGCCATTCACATCACCAATACGCTCAACTTTACGGTATAGCAAATCACTTTGATCTAATGATTTGCCATAGGCATCACGCTTATTCCACCAATCAATACCGCTGATGGGTTGACTCACCGAAATATATTCTGCGATCGCGGCGAACTGCCCTTGATCGTTTTGATAATACACTTCGAGCGAGCCCTCACCGACTTTGACAATATCATCGCGACCATCAAAGTTCATATCACTGTGATAAAGCGTAGCGCGGCTATATTCAGCGCCATTATTGGTCAGCTCAACTTGAGGCAGTAACGGCAGTGATTGTCGGATGAATTGAGTATTACCAGCACCGAGCAATACATGCATTTCTCTAAAGTCACTTATCAGTACATCAGCAATATCATCATTATTAATATCACTGACAAAATCACCACGAGAGATAAAATCAGCATGGCCTGTAACAGCTAATGAATTAATATCAGCAACGGCAACTAACTCACCAGAAAGCGGTTTTGCTGCAGTATCTGTTTGTTGGCTGGTAATTTGTTTAGGTGAAAGTGAAGCTGAAGGATCTTGCACTAGCATGTCATCAGCGGAGATCGCATCTGCTGGGAGCATACTCACATCTAGCTTGTTAATAGCGCTATTAGCCGTAACTGGGGCATAACGTAGTAATTGCTCTGCAGTGACGAAATACAGCTGTTGCAGCGCAAGCATGCTATCAGTATTAGAGTCGATTTCATTAATATCAAAGCTATAAATATCTTTGTTTAATAATACTTTATCTAGCATCACTAATTGCTTATCGACAATGCCGTATACAGCAAACCAGCGCTGATGTTCATCATCAACACCCAGTGCTAGTAACTCATTGCCCTCATTATCGAGTAAGTTAACGCTTAATACTGGATGAGTCAGTTCAAATTCGGTATCAACTGTAAAAGTGGTGAATTTTAGCTCTGTATCTGCAGCAAAAGCTGGATGGATAAAAGGTAAAATACAACAGCTTGCTACCAATAGCGCGCGGGTTAATTTATTCATCCTGAAAACATATCCTTAAACATTATCTTTAACTTATATAGTTAAGATAACCTTGATTGAATAAAGTTCATACAATGAAATTGTTACCACTTACGTATCGAGAACGATTCAAGCTGTAAAAGGAATAGGAATTGACTAACAACTTATCTTGCCAAGATCAAAGTGTCTGATAGGTTAGCTTTACTAGTTCTTCACCGTACTTACGCTCAAGTTTACGCACGATAAAGTGACCTCTTGCCATGTCTTGAAAATGATCGATAAATAAGGTGTTAATGATCGCCCCACCCGCAGCGCCTATGGCAGGTACAGCTTGAGCGGCCACCTTTTGAGTCACCTGCACGCCAAAGCGCTCTGCCACCACGGTCACTAATTTAACCATCATTGGCGCAGCTTCTTTACTAAAGCCTTTAGTGGCAACGTATTCAGCGGCTTCAGCAATTGAATTGGCTAACACGGTGCGCACCGCAAAGTAGCCTTTTTCAGCTTGATCGTCATCATTTGACTCACCCCCTAGGGCAAAGACTTCTATGCAGGCCATTTTAGTGGCCACTTCATCGAGTTGCTCACCCTCACTGCGAGCAATATCGGCAATGGATCGCAACATGATGGTGGTTGAAATCGGTAGCTCTAATGCCAATGCGCTTAAGCCGAAAAAGCCCCCCACACCACCACTCACTGCAACACCGAGTTTGTGCCAACGATCAGAAGATTGCTCATGGGGGATGTTTTTCATGGTAAATAGCGCCGCATCCGAGGCTTTCATCAACGCCATTTCTGTGACTTTGCCAATACCATTACTGACACTTTTAGGCAGTAGCGCAAAACCTTGCTCAATGGGCGAGCCAATAAAATCTGTGATTTTGGCTGCTAAGCCGGGGTTTTCAAGTAACTGCTTAGCCTGCACTAATTGGGCATTATCTTCTACAGATAGACTCATGGCTTTCCCTTCTTTCACAGCCGCACGATTAACAACAGCGCTAATAGCTCACTAGATAATGGTGACTTTCTCAATCACTATCGCCGTTTTAGGCACATCGTCATGACCTGCTACCGTGGCCGTTTTAGCTTTTTCAATTTCTTTGACCACTTCAATACCGGCAACCACTCTGCCAAAAACCGCATAACCCCAACCGCTGTTGGTGGTCGCTGTGTGGTCTAAAAAGCTATTATCAGCAGTATTAATAAAAAACTGCCCGGTGGCCGAATGCGGCGCATCGGTTCTTGCCATTGCTATGGTGCCAAGTGTGTTACTCAAGCCACGATTAGCTTCATTAACGATAGGATCGCGAGTGGGCTTTTCTTTCATCTTGGCAGTAAAACCACCCCCTTGGATCATAAAGCCTTTTATCACCCGATGAAAAATAGTGTAATCATAAAACCCATCCTGACAGTACTGTAAAAAATTCTTCGAACTAACAGGGGCTTTTTCCATATCCAGTTCAATATGGATATCGCCAACATTGGTGGTAAAAATAACGGTCATGGGATCTCAATTTAACAACGAAAAGTTAAGCTCAATTATAGCGTTTATCCTATGCTTCAGGCTATAAATAAGCGTCATGCTTTAAGTCAGATAAAGTAAGCTTATTTGCTACTATTAAACAAATCCATTGCCGCGCGTGTCATTGCCCGCACGCCGGTGCTGATAGTTAACGGATAATCTGGGGCAAACTTACTCGAATGCAATGATGGCAAGCTGTCGCCGCTATCAATACTGGCTTGATACACGCTTGGCTCAACAGCCCCTAACCAAAATAAAGTGATCGGAATATTTTGCTCAGTTCGGCCATATAAGCCAAAATCTTCTCCGGCCATAACCTGTGGCGCTAGCACCACATTATCTTTTCCTAGTTCAGCTTCAATGCTGGCCTTAACTTGGGCAGCCAATGCTGGGTCATTATAAGTCGAAGGTATTTTTTCATCTTCATGCACATACACTTCAGGCATCAGTTCATCAGGTAAACCCGCACTAATCGCAATGCCCTTAGTGATACGTTTTATTGCAGCGATTTGCTGCTCACGTACTTCAGGGTTATATGATCGCAGAGTTAATTGCAGCTTCACTTCATTGGAAATAATATTATGTTTTGAGCCGCCATGAATTGAACCTACTGTGACCACGTTTGGCTCAAGGGGTGACACTTCACGGCTTGGAATGGTTTGCAATGCTAATACTGTGCGCGCCGCCAGAACCACAGGGTCTATGGTTAAATGGGGGTAAGCACCATGGCCACCTTTGCCTTTAATGCTGATATCCACCGAATCCACATTGGCCAATGCATAACCACTAATAGAGCCGACTTTACCAGCAGGAATAGATGCACTGACATGCAAACCTAACACCTTATCAGGAGTGGGAAACTCGCTAAATAAACCTTGCTTGAGCATGGCTTTTGCGCCGCCGCCCATTTCTTCTGCAGGCTGGGCTACCATCATCAAAGTGCCTTGCCAAGCTGACTTGTGCAACATCAATTGCTCGGCTGCGCCAATCATGCTGGTCATATGAATATCATGGCCACAGCCATGCATAATGCCCACAGTATTGTTATGTGCATCTTGGGTTGTCACTGTCGATGCATAAGCTTTGCCCGTTTGTTCAATAATAGGTAAAGCATCAATATCGGCGCGGATCATCACCGTAGGCCCGTCGCCATTTTTGAATATGCCCACCACGCCGTAGCCGCCATAATTATCAGTGACTTCAAAACCTAATTGCCGTAACTCTTTTGCCATTCTGGCACTGGTATTTTTCTCTTGATAGGACAGTTCAGGGTGTTGATGAAGGTGAGTATAAAGCTGTTCAAGTTGTGGTAATGCTTTGGTCACTGAATAATCAAGATCTACAGCGCGTAACGAGGTGGTGGTTATCGTTGCAGCTAAAGCCAGTGATATCGACAATGCTGTTGGTATGGCTGTTAAGCGTGCTGATAATGTCATGGTGTCTTCCTTGTTGACTGTTCATCTTGACTGAGAATCTTGACTGCTAAAAGTCGTAGTCGCTGATAATTACTATTTATTATATTGAATTAATAACCTAGCATAGCCTTGGTCAATTTTATAATGTGTTGTAAACATTTAGCCGTTCAAAAAGGAAACATACTCGTGATGATGGAAACAGGTCGATTAGTTCGCTGGAATAGCAGTAAAGGCTTCGGTTTTATTGAGCCTGATGAAGGTGGCAAGGACGTGTTTATTCATATTTCAACCCTTAAACATATGGCGAGAAAGCCCATTCAAGGTGATCAAATTGCGTATATCGTAGCGCAGCAAGCTGACGGTAAAATTAAGGCGATCGAAGCCAACATTGAAGGCGTAGCAGTAAAAAGCGGCTCAACATCAACAGCTCAAAACCAGCAGAAAAAGCCAGGTTCACCTAAAAAACGAGGCCCGATCAAAATGCAAAAAGCCACCACAGCTTCTGGCACCATGAGCCGGATCATTATTATTCTGATCGTTATCGCCATCGGCCGCTTTGCTTATCAAGCTTACTATGACATCACTAATGCATCTGGAGCAGGTGCATCTGGAGCAGATGCACCAATCCAAGAACCAAGGAAATAAAAGTGACAATAATAATCGAAACTGAACGCCTAATCATTCGTGAATTTAATCTTGGCGATACAAAGGCTGTGCTTGAGTTTAATTCAGAGGAAGTCAACCGCTACACTGGCGATGCAGGCATGTGTAATAACATCGAAGATGCAAAAAACATTATTCAGGACATCTGGTTAGCAGAATACCAGAAATATGGTTTGGCTCGTTAGGCTGTAGAATTAAAAGCAACCAAACAAGTCATAGGCTTTTGTGGGTTTAAATATGATTTACGTATTAATGCAGTAGATATAGGCTATCGCTTACACCCAGATTTTTGGGGTAAGGGCTATGCCACAGAAGCTAACCTTGCCAGTATTGAGTATGCTAAGAAACATATGGATTTAGATATTATTTACGGCGAAGTCGTCAACCTTAATCTTGGCTCAGTCAACATCATTGAAAAGTTAGGTATGACGTTTATCAGACAATATGAAGACGAAGGTTTTACCCTGCTACGATACGCAATCTCGTTAAAAGGTAATCCGCTGCCAGCTGATTAATTGGATTCAAAGCACAAAAAAAGCGCCAACGACTTCTATTAGGGCGCCCTTTATCCATCCAACTCTTTATCGTTAGTTAAGGCTAAAAATACGCTGCCCAGCCGATAACAAAACCTTGGGAAGCTGTATCATATGAAAAGTTATCTTGGTGATAAAGTTGAGACACCCATTTATGTAACTTTTACTTACTTAGAAGTGTGCCGCCCTAGCAGTCTGAGGCTAAAACACATATATTTGAGCTAGATATTGCGCTTTTAGGGATAAAATCATGCTGCAAACAACATGGCGAACGCTTTTTACTGCTTTTGTGTTGTTATCGATGTCGAGCCTAATGCCAACCGCCATGGCTGCGGACGATATCAATTTAAAAAAAGTTGCTGAAGCAGAAAAGCGCAGTGAAGCCATAGCCGAAGCTCAAGGTGGACTCACCCTCGCCCGAGATGGCGAAACTCCTTTATCAGCCCTCATTGAAATCGGTCGAGCGGTACAAGAAAACGACTGGGAAGCTGCCACTGAGTTTATTGATCTGCGTTACCTGCCCAAAGATATTAATCCCGAAGATGGTGCCGATTTACTGCGTAAACTGGCGATATTATGGAATAAACAAAACATCCTCGACCTTTCGCAGATCAGCGATCAACCAGAAGGACACCTTAACGATAAACTGCCAAGCTATCGTGATTTGTTAGGGGTACTAGAAACCAGTAAAGGCCCTGTTCCGGTCTATTTACAGCGAGTTCCAGACGGTAAAAAAGGCAAAATTTGGAAGATCTCTAACGCCACTATAGCCCAAGTTCCTGAGCTATGGGACGAATATGGCTACAGCCCGCAAATCGAAGCACTGGCTAACGTTTTACCGCAATTCACCATGTTCCATATGGAAAACTGGCAACTGCTGATCTTTATTCTGTGTATTTTCTTTGGTTGGATCGCCACCGGATTAATCAGCATTGCCGCCAAAACCATTGCCGCTAAATTTGAACATAAACTGGCTGGATTAACCCGTTTTTCAGGCAACAGCTTGCGCTGGTTTTTATATCTTTCGAGCTTGCAATATGTGGCGCTGTCATTAGGTTTATCGATTAGGGCACGTGTATGGTTTGATAACAGCACCTTGCTGTATATCGCCAACACCATTCTAATTTTAGGTTTAGTGGAATTGTATTCCGCAATAAAATCCAAGCAATTAAACGATCAAGATAAAAGCTACTCCGTGGCCTTACTCAGGCCTATGGTAGCAATATTAAAAATCGTCATTGTGGTGGTTATTGCCTTAATGTGGTTTGAAAGCTCAGGATACAACATGGCCACCATTTTAACCGGCCTAGGTGTCGGCAGTTTAGCCATTGCCTTGGCGGCGCAAAAACCATTAGAAAATGTCTTCGGCGCATTAACTTTATATGCTGCAAGACCAATAAAACCGGGGGATTTTTGCCGCTTTGGCACCACTATGGGCGTAGTTGAAGAAATTGGCTTACGCTCGACGCGGATCAGAAAACTCGATCGCACCGTAGTGCATATCCCTAACTCGGTATTTTCATCCCAAGAGTTAGAAAACTTCTCTGTTATCGATCGTCGCCGCTATAAGCACGATCTGCGCATTAGCCTTGATACCAGTAAAGAGCAACTGCAAATGCTGTTAATGGAACTGCGAAAATTATTATTGTCACACCCCAGAGTGTTAGAGATTGCTCAGCGGGCGCGTTTTCTTGCCATTGAGCGTGATGCGTTTGTCGTCAACGTAAATGCCTATATCGATACCGGTGATATCAATGAATATTTTGGTATTGCTGAGGATTTAAACTTTCACTTACTGAATATTTTAAAGCAGTTAGACATTAAAATTGCCCCTATTGGTCAAAATGTCATGCTACAAAATGCCAGCAGCGCAGACGTCGAGGTACAACAACAAGCGGAGCAAACCATTAAACAATTAATCGAGGAAGATGCCTTACCTTTTCCCAATTACAGCGAAGCTACCCGTGATGAATTTAAAGGCACAGTGCCCTACCCACCTGTGGGCAGTGTCACTAAACCTAAAGATGTGATGAAATCACCAGAAGAAACTGACATTGAAGTAGAACTGAAAGGATAAGTTTTACATTCCAGTCGCCATTAAAAAAGCCGAGAACATCTCGGCTTTTTACGTAATCGGAATAACTAAGCAACTCACCCATGGGTTAGTTTTTAAGGGGATGATCTTCAGGAAGTTGGCGACTGATCCACAAAATCAATTTATGCTTACGATTTGGGCCATCATCATTATCTTCAGCTAATGCTTGAATTAGCCCATCTTGCACCAATAAACGGTAAATACATTCCACTTTATCTTTTGGCGATATACCAACACCAAAGTTTTCAAAACCGCGACGTTTTGCATAACCCTCACCAATTTCCATTGCGAGTTTAAGCAATTTAGTATCGTTCTTACCTGGCTTCATATAACCACTCTCGTTTGGGGCTTTACGCTAAAACTACGCTATTGGGGATAAAATTCAATCACTGCTGCGTAAAAACAGCAGCCAATAACTTGTTTTATTCTTAGTTGAGCAATTATCAATCGATTAGCTTATCACTTTAGCTATTAAGTAAAATTCTGGCACAATAGCTAGATTATGGTTTTATGAAGTGGCTACAACATCAAAAAGGGAAAGTAAGGGTTTAATGACGATAGATAAAGCAGTTATTAGCAAGATTACCACGGCATTAAAAGCTCAAAGTATAAGCGAGATTGAGGTAATTCAATCCCTATGGGGCGGTTATGGCGAACTATTTCGCGCTAAGCTTACTGGTAGCCAATATTCATCTGTTATCGTTAAACACATTAAACTGCCACAGCCAGAGTCGCATCCCAAGGGCTGGAATAGCGCCCTATCACATCAACGTAAACTCAAATCTTATCAAGTTGAAGCTAACTGGTATCAGCACTACGCTCAGCTATGTGGCAGTGGCAGTGATAATGATCGTCAAAGCGAAAACAGCGTGCCTCAATGTTTATACATTCAGCGCAGCGAACTAGAAACCTTACTGATCCTTGAAGACTTACATACTTTAGGTTTCGATCAAGTATTAACCCATGCCGATCACACAGCCATTTTGGCCAGCCTTAAATGGCTGGGACATTTTCACGGCCAATTTATGGCTAATCAATTTACAACTAGCCAGCCATCAACCGTGAATACCACCGACCTATGGCCCACAGGCAGCTACTGGCATTTAGATACTCGCCCCGATGAATTACAGGCACTCAGCGATCAGCCGTTAAAAATGGCAGCCAATACAATCGATCGCGCTTTAAAACAGACGCCATACCAAACAATAATCCACGGCGATGCCAAACTCGCTAACTTTTGTTTTAATACTCACCACGACAAAGCTGCTGCGGTGGACTTTCAATATGTGGGCCAAGGTTGCGGCATGAAAGATGTGATTTTACTGCTAAGCAGTACGCTGACATTTACCGAACCACATAAACTAATCGAGCATTATTTGGATTACTATTTTAGTCAGCTCGCCAGCAGCATTAATCTCCATCAGCCAGATATTAATCCTAAAGAGGTTGAACAAACTTGGCGCCCTTTGTATTGCATAGCATGGGCCGATTTTCAGCGCTTTATTAAAGGCTGGAGCCCAAAGCATGTCAAAATAAACGCTTATACAGAAATGTTAACCGCACAGGCCTTAAGCCAGCTAACGACATCATCAAAGTAGCCAAACCTACTAGTGACTTTTTAAGGACAATATCGACAACGACTATCTAGATAACAACGGTTTTATTAACAAGCATAGCGACAAAAGACATAGCGATAAAAACTAGCCTTGCTTGGTGATGCGGGGATTTCAATAACAAACCTTTAGTTACTATCACTAGCTAATATCACTAAAAAAGGAACCATGATCATGTCAATCAGCAACGGAATCGCTCAGTTTATAGAGTTAACAGTGAGTTTAGATAATGGAAAATTGTGCTTTAGTTATAGCAATGGCAATAATCCGATTGAAGTCACACAAAAAGGCACCATTACTTACCAATTAATCGACAACACCACTAAGGGGCTTAAATTTGTTGGCGCCGCTTTTGATGCGCCTTTTGCAGGGCTGATTGATTCGGCCACCGTAAATAATGATGGTAAAATGTTACAATTTCTTGATCTCGATAATGCCAGCGGCGCTGCCAGTTTTCGATTTATCTTTAGCAATGCAGAAAACACATTATTGCTAACCAGCCCAGATCCTCAAATTATTAACAGACCAGCATAAATAAAAATATCCTTAACTCGTTACAGCACATAGCATCACAAGATTGATGCTATGTTCTGCTTTTAACGTTAATGATTGAATTGACATAAGCTTCGGCCAACCTTTGGATGCACATAACGTGTATGTCAGTACATTTGATTTTACTTTTCCAGAAAGTGATTTACGACTCACCTACCTAGTTTTTCTGCCTGGAAACACAAATAAAAAAACAAAAACATAAAATAAAACACTTTAAAATCATAGATATAAACCAGAAGGTTAACGAAAGGTTATAGACGTCAAAGCTGCGTAGAGTATCCACTAGAAAATACCTGTTATGTCGATACTTAATCTGAAATGACCTCAGTTCTCGCCATAACGACTCTAGTAAGGATACTCGTTATGTTAAATCTTTCTGCCAATTTTTATGCGCTTGACAGCAAACCTTGCATTGAGCCACAGCCTCGTATGAATAAAAACGCATTCATGCGCGGCGACTTAGAAGCGGTAAATTTGCCCCTAAAAAAGGCTCCATTAACTACTAAGACTGTAGCTAAAATCTCACCATTAGGAGCTCCAACGGTGAATTCACTATCGAACTTAGTTGATCACTTAATGGAAGCCATGCTGGTGGTGGATGAGCTTGGTGCTATCCAAATGGCCAATCGACATGCCAAGAGCTTGTTACTGGGCGCAGATAAGGCTGATGAGCTTATTGGCCAGCAGTGGCAATCATTTTTGTGCGAACCACAAAAAAGCCTGTATCAACAAATGATTCTCCAATCCCAAATGGAGCCTATTCCCCTAAACCATTTACCCACTGAAACCAAAATTAACCTCGATAATGGCAGTTGTATTGATGTGGAAATTTCGGTGAGCTATTTGCCCATGAAACAGCCGCTATTTGGCATTGTTATTCGTGATCTGAGTAAATTTCGTACTGAATACCAACAACTGCATCACTGGGCATCCACAGATTGTTTAACCAATTTAGCTAATCGACGTATATTCGACACTAACTTGAAGTCACATTGGCAAGCCTGCAGCGAAGCAGGTTGGCCCATTAGCGTGGTCATCATTGATGTGGATCATTTTAAGTCTTTTAATGATAAATATGGCCATATTCTTGGAGATCGCTGCTTACAAAAAGTCGCCGACGCCATTAAAGCCTCTG
The DNA here is from genome assembly GCF_030548765.1 of Shewanella sp. 3_MG-2023. Classification (NCBI taxonomy): domain Bacteria; kingdom Pseudomonadati; phylum Pseudomonadota; class Gammaproteobacteria; order Alteromonadales; family Shewanellaceae; genus Shewanella; species Shewanella sp. 3_MG-2023. The sequence goes on from NZ_JAUOSH010000025.1 coordinate 77,480, forward strand.
TGCCTAATAACGAATGTACCGTAGCCAGATATGGCGGCGAAGAGTTTGCACTGATTCTGCCAAATTTAAGCACTGTAGAGGTGGAGCAAATAGCCTTACTCGTTCAACAAAATATTAATGCCCTAACTTTTATTGATATTGGTTTGGATGAATCAGTCAGCATTAGTGTAAGCCAAGGCTATGCTTGTGAAATCAATGGCCAGTTTCGAACAGCGAATGCCCTGTTATGCGCTGCTGATACCGCTCTGTATCGCGCTAAAACCAATGGCAGAAATCGTATCAATGCGTCTTGTTAACCACTTCAATAAGCTAACTAACTGACCCCCCCTAAATAAGTAAAAGGTAAGCAAATGTAAGTAAGCACAAACTCACATCTTAATCTTATCTAGCTTGGGTTAAGGATGTTGCAGCGAGTACAACTAACAATACTCGCTGCCAAGTCACAGGTCTCATAGTACTTAACGTCAATTCGGATACTCTGTTTTACAGTTATAGCTTCATGCTTTCGTACTGGTTAATTGTGGCCATTCGCAGGCCAAGCCTCACAGTTCAAAGCATTGGTAACCAAAGGATAACTGTTATAGCGTTATGCTTTCGTACTGGTTAATAGTGGCCAGTCGCTGCCAAGCCACACAGATACCCTGTTATAGCGTTATGCTTTCGTGCTGGTTAATAGTGGCCGTTAGCTGCCAAGCCACTAGTCTTATAGTACTTATGTCAATTCGGATACCCTGTTACAGCGTTATGCTTTCGTACTGGTTAATAGTGGCCATTCGCAGGCCAAGCCGCACAGTTCAAAGCATTGGTAACCAAAGGATAATTGTTATAGCTTTATG
>NZ_JAUOSH010000026.1:0-73587 GCF_030548765.1 Shewanella sp. 3_MG-2023
TTCATAGTGTCACCTGTTAACTTATGAGGTGATGATATCACCTCTAACTAGGTGGCCAAATTAACTATGCCACTACACTGGATACCCACTATGTGAGTAAAGCATTATGGTACCCAACATTGATTAAAGCTGGACTTAAACGCAGACGCGCTTACGAGACGCGTCACACTGCAGCGGTGCTTCATATAGCAGCCCTTGATAATCCCTTGTACATCTCACAAATGCTTGGTCACAGCGATACTCGCTTATTGTTTGACGTATATGCCCCTTATGTAGCTAATGCATCACGTACTGATGGAAATGCATTTGATACGCTGATGCGCAGTGAAGGCTTTTCTTAAAGGTGTAGACGTTTTAATAAAATCCCCATTTTATAATTTTGTCTCTAAAAGCAAAAAACCAACTCATTGTGAGTTGGTTTTTTGGATAATGCATAAGCCATCTAACCTAAAGCAAAGTTTTAATTACTTTTGCAAAGTCTGTACCGAGATTTTTATCACGTAGGCCGTACTCAACAAAGGCTTTCATATAACCCAGTTTATCACCACAATCGTGAAATTTACCGGTCATGTTGAATGCTTCAACCGTGTCTTGTTCAATCAACATATCAATCGCATCTGTTAACTGAATTTCGTCACCCGCGCCCGCTGGTGTTTTAGCTAATAGATTCCAGATTTTTTCAGATAACACATAACGACCAACAACAGATAAGTTTGATGGAGCAGTCCCAATGGCAGGTTTTTCTACCATAGCTTTGATTTTAGCTGAATCACCTGGGGCGATTTCTTCACCATTACAATCTGCTATACCATATTTATTAACATCACTATCAGGTACTGGCGCAACCATAATCTGGCTAGCAAAGCTTGTATGGTAACGCGCCATCATCGCAGCTAAGTTTTCAGTTGTTTGGTCTGCGGTGTATTCATCTAAAATAACATCAGGCAGTACCACTGCAAAAGGTTCATTACCGATACAAGGTTTAGCACACAACACTGCATGTCCTAAGCCTTTAGCCTCACCTTGACGAACACTGATAACAGAAACGTCTTTAGGACAAATTGATTGTACTTCTTCTAACAGCTGACGTTTAACACGCTTTTCAAGCGTTGATTCAAGCTCGTAAGATTTATCAAAGTGGTTTTCAATGGCATTTTTACTGGCATGGGTAACCAGTACAATTTCTTTAACGCCAGCAGCTACACACTCATTAACGATATACTGAATAAGCGGCTTGTCCACGATAGGTAGCATTTCTTTTGGAATCGCTTTAGTTGCAGGAAGCATACGTGTGCCAAGGCCTGCAACGGGAATAACAACTTTCATGAAAAACCTTATTTAATTAGGTGACTGAAAAACAATGATAAAAATATACTAGACTAAATTAACCACATTTTGAACAGCTGGTTTGTTTTTTTCTGTTTGCTGATAAAGCAAATCACAAATACCATCCGTTGGCGCAAAACCTGTAGGGGTTTTTAGCAAAATATCTCGAATAGTTTCGTGGTCAAAAGCGTGACAAGCGGCATCTAAGCGATCAAGAATTTTCGAATACTCTGCCCATGACAGATGAACCTCATTGGCTGTCATAATTCTTTCGTGTTCAGTACCCGTGACATCATCACCAATTAGTAACTCTTCATAGAGTTTTTCACCTGGGCGTAATCCACTATATTCAATCGCGATTTCACCTTCAGGGTTTAATTCATCACGGACATCAAAACCACTTAATCGGATCATTTTGCTGGCTAAATCGACAATTTTGACTGATTTACCCATATCCAATACAAACACATCACCGCCTTTACCCATTGCGCCAGCCTGAATAACTAATTGCGATGCTTCAGGAATGGTCATAAAGAAACGGGTGATTTCTGGGTGAGTCACAGTGACTGGCCCGCCATTGGCAATTTGCGTTCTAAAAAGCGGCACTACTGAGCCAGATGACCCCAAAACATTACCAAATCGAACCATACAAAAACGAGTTTGATGATCCTCTTTTGAAAAAGCTTGTAACACAAGCTCTGCCATACGCTTGGTTGTGCCCATAACGTTAGTTGGTCGTACCGCTTTATCTGTTGAAACTAAAACAAAGGTTTCAACTTTTGCAGCAATAGCCGCTCTTGCTGTGTATAGGGTGCCAAACACGTTATTTCGTACACCTTCAACAACATTGTGCTCAACCAGTGGCACATGCTTATAAGCTGCGGCGTGGTATACAGTCTGAACGCCAAAAGATTCCATAATCGCTTGAACACGATTTTCACGCTGAACCGACCCCATCATTGGCAAAATGCGCACATTAAGGCCAAGCTCTTTTGCTGTAGCAGATAGCTCTCTTTCAATGGCATAAAGCGAATATTCAGACAGTTCGAATAACACTAATTTTTTTGGTGATTTTTTTAAAATTTGACGACATAATTCTGAGCCGATAGAGCCGCCAGCACCAGTTACCATAACCACTTTATCGGTAATATTCGCGGTTAATAAATCTTGTCTAGGCGCGACCGAATCACGCCCTAATAAATCATCAATTTCAACTTCTTTAATATCACTATAAAGTTTATTACCACTTACCAGATCGGCCATTGCAGGAATGGTTAACACCTGAGTAGATAGCGACTCTAAACGATTAAGAATGTCTTTACGTTTGGCTCTGGTTGCACTGGGTATTGCAAGCAACACTTTGGTTGCTGCTTTTTGAGTGATGAGTTTACGTATGATTGAGGGTGAATGAACGTGAACACCTTGGATTACACTGCCATGTAGCGCTTCATCATCATCGACGAAAGCGTAAGGATAATATTCATGGCTTAGCACCAAAGAGTTCAGTAATTGACGACCACTGACCCCTGCACCATAAATAATCACTGGCTCACCGTGACGTTTAATACCTGAGCCAACTAAAGAACGAACAAGTGCACGCGTTCCCCCTACAAACACCAAAGCGAACATGGCATATATGATAGGAACAGTGCGAGGCAGATGCGCTTCAGTAAAATAAGAGACGAACACTAAAGTGACAGTTGACGCGACAATACCAAGTAAAATAGCCGTTATTGCTTGCAAGCTCATATAACGCAATACCGCGCGGTACAAACCAAGCTTGGCGAACGCTAAAATGCTGAAAGGAATACTTGTAGCAACCAAAGCCCAGTAATGCCCATTAAGCAACACACTGACATCATCAACTCTGACTAATAACGCAGCCCAAAAGGCAAAGCTTAGAAAAACAGTGTCAATTGCGATACTCACTAAACGTTTTTGACTACGCTCTAAACGAAACAACTTTTGCAAAAAATCCATTTTCCGCTCCATAAACTTAAAAATCATAGTGTATTACTTCTTTAAATACGAACGCCTCACCACTATACCATTTACAGGGTAATATGAGTAATGCGTACAACTAGCTTAGGATATTATATGTGAGAGCATGAAAGAACACGAAGAAAAAACTTAACTTGTGCACTACTCTGGAATTGTAGGAATAAATGTGAACAAAAAACCGATGAGACACATTTTTATCGACTTTTTTGATGATGAGACAGACAAAATTAGCGCTAGTTTAAGTAAATCAATACTCTAGCGCTAAAATCATAATAGATAGATAGATAGGTCTATTAATCTAGTTAGCAACGAATACTAATCAGAACCAAATAAATCTCGAGTATACACTTTATCCGCAACATCACGAATTTCATCAACCATTCTGTTTGATACAATCACATCACAACTCGCTTTAAACTCTTCAAGTGATTTAATGACTTTAGAGTGGAAAAACTCATCTTCGTGTAAAACAGGTTCATACACAACCACTTCAATGCCTTTTGCCTTTAAGCGCTTCATGATCCCCTGAACACTCGATGCTCTGAAATTGTCAGAACCCGACTTCATTATCAAACGATAAATACCTACGCGATTAGGCTTACGCTTAAAAATTGATTCTGCAACAAAGTCTTTACGTGTTTTATTAGATTCAACAATCGCACTAATGATGTTGTTTGGTACATCTGCATAGTTAGCTCGCAATTGTTTCGTATCTTTAGGCAAGCAATAACCACCATAACCAAATGAAGGATTATTATAATGGTTACCGATACGAGGATCCAAGCCAACCCCTTCGATTATCTGGCGAGCATTTAGACCGTGCGATTCAGCGTAAGAATCAAGCTCGTTGAAGTAAGCCACACGAAGAGCTAAATAAGTATTTGAAAATAATTTAACTGCTTCAGCTTCTGTTGAGTCAGTAAACAATACTTCTATGTTTTCTTTTACTGCACCTTCCACTAATAAGTTAGCAAAGACTGCAGCTCTCTCTGAACGCTCACCAACGATAATACGTGATGGGTGTAAGTTATCGTATAAAGCACGCCCTTCACGTAAAAACTCAGGTGAAAAAAATATGTTATTACACCCAAGTTCTTTCTTAATACGTGCTGTATAACCAACTGGTACAGTAGACTTAATTACCATAACAGCATTAGGGTTAATTGACATTACATCCTTAATTACTGCTTCTACCGATGATGTATTGAAATAATTAGTTTCAGCATCGTAATCAGTTGGAGTGGCAATAATCACATATTCGGCATCTTTATACGCAAGATGTTTATCAAGCGTAGCTTTAAAGTTAAGCGCTTTGTTTACTAAGAAATCTTCTATCTCTACATCAACAATCGGGGATACTTTGTTACTAAGCATCTCCACTTTTTCTGAAATGATATCCACCGCAACGACTTCATAATTTTGCGCCAAGAGCATTGCATTTGATAAACCTACATAACCCGTACCAGCAACTGCAATTTTCATACTATATTATCCAATTTAATCTTTTAAATATAAGTTATTTAGGTTTTACAGCATCACCACTACCGCTACCAGTTATTGTCATGATGATGTATTTAAAGTAGTTTTTAAGAGTTAAAGTGTCGATCATTTGCTTATCTGTTTCAGCTAAAACCTTAGGTGTAGACATATCAATATTTTGTACTTGAGCTAAACCTGTAACACCTGGCAACACATTGTATACACCTAATGCATCACGCTCTTTTATTAACTCTTCTTGGTTAAATAAGTTTGGACGCGGACCAACTAAACTCATTTCACCTTTAACCACATTAATTAGTTGCGGCAACTCATCAATCTTAGTCTTGCGCAGAAAGTTACCTAACTTTGTAATAGATGCATTACTAGCTAAGTGACTAGCCACAGATTTTGTTTCAACTGACATTGTGCGAAACTTAATTAGTTTAAACGGCTTTTGATTCTTGCCAATACGAATTTGGACAAAAATAGGCGAACCTGTATCAAATATGCCGAAAATGACGACGACTAATAATATTGGCCAAAGGAATAACAAGCCGAAAAAAGCAGCAAGGAAATCGATAATACGGATCATTTTATATACTCTATTTATTTTTACTTTCTAGTAAGGCTACGGCAGTTTCTTTGAAGCCATCCTCTAGTGATTGAGGAGGGACCCAATTTAAGGTTTCTTTAGTATGGGTAATATCAACCTGTAGAGATCCGACTAAACGATCCACAACATCTTTTTTACCAAAAATTTTACCCGCTAAATGATAACACCATAATGGTACAGGTAACATTCTGCTTGGTTTATCTAATGCTTTCCCTATATAACGTATCATATCAGCCGTCGATACATCATGATCGTCTGATACTAGAAACTCTTTATTTGCGGCTTTAGGGTGGTCAATACAAGTCACAATCAAATCAACCAAATTATTTACTGAAACTAAACTGCGTTTATTGTTAGAAATACAAGCAAAAGGAAGAGGTAAGCCCTTAGAAACTAAATTCATTAATGATGCGAAATTGGCTTTAACACCAGGCCCATAGACTAGAGGTGGTCGAATGATGACTACCTCCATACCAGTTTGTTCTGATATTTTACGTAGCCCAACTTCTGCTTCATACTTACTTAATCCGTAAGGGTCTATTGGGATAAACGCATCATTAGATTTAAACGGTAAACCCAACTCGGTTGACTCACCATTTACTTTAATCGAACTGATAAATATAAAGCGCTTCACACCCGCATCGGCAGCCTGTTTAGCTAAATGAAGAGTTCCAAAAGTATTTATTTTTCTAAATTCAGCTAAAGGGTCTTGGGCTTCATCACCCATAACATGTGCTCTAGCAGCACAATGAATGACTACATCGATACTAGCAACTGCCCGTTTAAAATTAGAGAGTTTATCTAACTCTGATTGATAAAATTCTAGAATGTTGTTGTTAGGTTCTTTACGCCCCAATAGTGAAACAATATGATTTATCTGTAAGTCATGTAATAAATATGAACCTACAAAGCCAGAGTACCCTGTGAGTAGTACTTTAAACATTACTTTTACTTCTTAAGTGAATAATAGAATCAGCCATCTTCTGCATTATATTTGTTCGCGTATAACTATCTACGAACTCTCCTCTATCTACTTGTTCTAGTTTAAGTTTACCAAGTGCAGACAATGCACCTTGTGTGTCCCCAGGGTGAAACACCTCTGCATTACTAACTTCATCAGTAATAAACTTCGCGGCATAGCCACTTACCCCCGCCAGTATAGGTTTTCCGGTGGAAGCATACTCGAATACTTTTGAAGGTAATACCTTTTTAAACGCTGGGTAATCATTCAAGTGTAAAAACAACACATCAGCATTCATATATTTATCTGATAACTCTTTTCTCTGCACTGGAGGTAGTAAGTTAACATTTTCAATACCATATAAGTGACTTTCCAAAATAGACTTTCGGCCACCATCACCTATTACATCAATAAAGAATTTACTATCTAAGCCCATAGCTAAACCAGGTAATATTGTGTGCAATCCCTGACCTTCACCAATATTACCAGCATAAAGAATGGTTTTTTGCTCAGAATCATTTACATCTATTGCTTCTAGCCCAAGAAACTCTTCATCTATACCATTGGTAAACCAACTGTATTGAGCTTGCTTAAATCGTTGAACAAAGTAACTTTCAAAACCTCTTGAAACTAAATTGATATGATTTGCAGTGTTAAATGTATAGCTTTCAATTAGCGATAAAATAGGTCTAGCAAACAAACTAATTTTCGGATTTAGTACATCTTTAATCGTATCAACAAAGATATCTCTAATGTCTAGATACAAAGGAACTTTTTTCTTTTTTGCTAAACGAGCACCTAAAAATGCAGTAAAGAGTCTAGAACTAGTGGCAAAGACTAGATCATATTCGTTATTTTTAGTTAATTTGACAGCTTCAAGATAAAATCGAGTGAATGCTTTTATTTGGTCCAACATTCCACTTTTATGTGAAGGTAATTCAATTCGATTTATAGCTACATTTTCAATCTGCTCAAAACGCTCTGCGCTAGCAGAAAAGGAAGCATAACGATTTGGCATAGTCGTTACTATTTCAATTTTAACATTAGCTTGCTGTTTTAGTTGTTCAATTAAAGAGGTTGTTCGGAATGAACCAGCGCAGAGATCTGGCTGATAATAAAAAGATAATACCAAAATACGCAAAATTAATCCTCAATTATACTAATGATGGTATTTAGTTGATTATCAACTAAATCCATTTTTAAATTCTTATTATCAATACACACACCGAACTCGGGATGATAAGTACCATCTAATATTTCAATTTTACTTGTGCTATGTATTGATAACTTAACGTTGCTTTCGGTTACCAGTCTCACAATGTAATCAGTAACAATTTCTACTGCAATAGTTGGATGAAGATGAAAAAAAGCACAAGCTTGATTAACTTGACCAATCAGTTCGTCTTTAATCTGAATTCGCTCCTGACTCGTAGCAAAACTACGAGAATGAGTCACTTTACCTTTTAAGCGATGGTAACCATCATGCGTAGCTTGCAAAAAAACACTATTATCATGTTGGCTAACTTTTAATAAATTAGAGTATGCACGGCGTGCCACCCTAAAGCCAGACCATACTTCTGAAGAGTCCTCTCCATCAACAACAACGGTATTGTGAGCCGCTGTTTGTCGCTGTCTAAGCCGCTCTTTACTTACACCATATAAAGAAGTACCGGAATTAACAAAGACACGTTCACAACCAACTGATAATTCGAAACTTAAAGTATCGGCGTGCGCATGGCCAGGTAAATAATCAGGGCCTACATTCGCATGATCAACAATTAATGTATAAATATATGAAGATACTCGGCTATAACCGCTATGCTCATTTGTAATCAAACTGGGTAAATCATCTGTAATCTTTAATCCAAGAGATATAGCATAATCAAATAGTTGCTGAGGTTTCGCTGCAATTCCAATCGCAGAGTCGTTAAAAAAACTGACTTCACCATCAGGGTGAATCATCGATTTCAGCCAAAATAATGCTTTAGTTGCTACTTTTTCCCAATAAGGTAAACGTTGCAGTAATTTTATATGTTGACTTGTATTAGCTAAATCTATTAACTCAAGCAGATCCCACAATAGTATTTCATGATACATAGGGGATAGTTCAAAGTGGGCACCATCAGGTAAAAACTGTTCAGGAATTTCCCTATCGAGTAGTTTAAGGCCCAAATCTAAATAACACTCGGCATGTTTATCTGCAATATAACAGCCAATAAAAGTAAGTGCCTTTGCGTTAGCAAAAAGGTGGTTACCTAAAATATGAAACTCAAGTTGCTGGGATAATACATCGGCTTGTTGCAACATACTGCCGAGATATTTTTGCTCGACTTCACCTTGCTTACTAAACCATTTAACCCAGTTTACTAACCTCAATGAAAGGGGATAAGGCTCCCAACCGTTACCAATACAAGCAGGGTTTTCTAAAACCCACTTATTAATAAAGTTGATATGTAATTTTTTACGAGAAAGGTAATCGCTTGAATTTAAATCATCAAAGTAATGAAGATTGTATAACCAGAGCTTTTCTTTAGCAGGATCATTCCAACTACCTATAGAGTCAACGCTTCCTGCTAGCGATAAAAACTCAACTCTATTTTTATCGAAAATACTTTGCTTAAATATTGCAGGCCCGTTCCAGTTCCAATTCTCACTTGAAAGCGGAATAGTAAGGAGATGTACTTTAGGCTTTTTAAAGCGATAAAGTAAACGAAAAAAAACTTGCTCAAAACGTAAATATTTAACTGTATTGTATAATTTTATAACCTTTAACACCAAAATTTACCTGATAACATTTAGAATAAGAACAAGCTCAGAAGCCTTCAAGAAAGTCAGTTTAATGTTGACAGAATAAACTGATGTTTTCCACGCTTAGTTAAAGGGATATTTTCAACAATAACGCATTCTATGCGTAGTTCACTACCTACCTTTTCCTGAAACAAATTCTGTACCTTAAATTTATCTTCGAAAGCAAAGTCATCATTCACCTGTAATAATAAATTACACTGCCCAATGATCGTTTGTTTAAATTGGTATTTTTTTACTTTGGAAAGAGCATCACAGTGAGTATTCAAAGCAGTCATCGATATCTTCATTCCGGTCTTTCCTAATAGATACTCTTTCCCCCATCGACCAGTTAACTCTGTTATCTCTGTAACAAAGCCATCTTTCTTAATAACATCTGCTTTATCCCCAGTTTTATAGCGGATCAGTCTGGTAGCTAAATTCATAAAACCAGTGCCGACTAACTCACCGTTTATCTCTTCTGTAGCACCATAAAATTGATTTGGAACGTAGCTATTGCCAATTAAGGGGGCGAAAATAACCCTTTCAGTCATTCCATAAAAACTCAAAATATCTGCATTAAAGGTATTTTTAATGCTTCTGACTTGTTCTGGGTATATTTTTTCTGATACTAGTAATATATGCCTTATTTCATCCAATTCTATATTTAGCTCATTTACAACTTCAGCAAACTCTTTGACTGATGATGGGTACCCATGAATCCATTGAGCAGAAAAGCTTTTTATTTTTCCTATATTATCTAGAACATTTTTTTTATTTAAACGAAATGGAGATAACAACAACTCTTTATACAATGGGTTATGCCCAAGAAACTCATCCGAAGGAATGCCAGAAACCCCCCTCAGACACAATCTTTTCGAGTTTTCATTTACATTATTCTGAGATAGATAGTGATTTACAAATGCCCATTCAGAAGAGTAAGAATCATTACTCAAATAAAGCTTAGTTTGTTTTCCAGTAGTTCCACCTGTTGTAACAGGGTACCTACGAGCATTAAAACGAGAATCTAAAAATAGCTCTAACTCATCCTGTATTTCATCTTTACATAAAACAGGAAATTCAAAAAACTGTTCAATATCTACAACTTTTGATATTTTTAATTTTTTAGCAACTTCCTCATAATATTTTGTATAGCGAATAGAGTCATTTATATAATTAATTAAACGCTTATTTCTCGCATGTTCAATTTCAACAGAAGAAAGTTTTAATTGCTCATCTAATTCTTGATACTGCCTCCTATATGTTTTCCCACAAAAAAAGGAATACGGGATGAAATATAATGGTGACTTAAGCTGTTTTGGTGCTTTATTGTAAAGTGATTTAATTGTAAAAAAATCAATTTTCATATATGTTTAATACCCATTTTATTCAAAAACTTAATTGTATTAGGTACATCTTGAAAGACTATAGATCTTTCAAGAGATTTCTCCTGAAAGCAGGCATGATCTCCTTTAACCTTATCAATAGCCATTATTAATTGATCAATTGACTTTGGCTCAACTAAGACCCCAAAACTTTCGACTAATTCTGGTATTTGCCTCCAGTTCGTTGAAATTACGGGTAACCCAACCATAAAGGCTTCGATTATTGCTCCAGGGTAACCTTCACCTTCATAATATGTAGGAAGGATAAAACAATGGAAATTGGAAATAAAATCATAAACAGCATCATTATCAATCATACCGACATAATTAACGTTTTTAGGGCATAACTTATCAAACCTCGTCAAAGAATCATCAGAGATAGGTCCGGCAATTGTGAGTTCCACATTATCCATGCTCTTCACCGCATCAATTAGGTCAAGAACTCCTTTTTCAGTGCTTACTTGAGAAAAAAACAATAGCTTAAACTTTTCTCCCGTACAATATGCTAATGATCGTCTATTTTGGATTGGCCTAACATTTGGGAACCAAAATGTGTTTGAATTAAATTTTTTAAACTTTTGAACCAAAGATAGTGTTTCAAAAAAGTTTGCAGAACTGTTTTTTAAAAGTGTATTAATAATAAAACGGCTGAGAAAATTCAAGGAGGCATGATATTCATCAAAATTACCTGCAAACTTACGAAGACTATATGATTTCCTAAAAATAAACCTCATAACTAATAATACAGGGGAGAAGTATAAATAATCTTTCGCTGTACCATTTAAGCTAATATGTTTATATGTTCCAATAGTGATTAATTTTCTCACAACATAAAAAAACATTGATAGTTTACTTGAATAATTTGCACTGTTTGAATCTGCTACACTGTATTTAACTTTATTATTATCTAAGTTAATGAGTAAATTTTCAAAAAGAACAACAATCCCGCCGATTTTGCCGTCTGAACTTTGCTTCGGACCAATCAACAATAGTTCATTATTATATTTAGACATAATTAGATTTTAAAATTCCTCATTTAATTATTTTGACCGGTACACCAGGGTGCAATTATAAACTATTTAACTCACAAACTAAATACAAACAGATTGAAATTTCCCAGTATTTGTACAGGGCAGAAGCTAATTACACTTTTTTACCAGTGCCAAAAATAATTCCCCCCCTGAAACCATCACTCCAACCGGACACTTTTCTAAAAGAGATTTCTAATTCTATCGGTGACTGTTCAACATTTTCCGAGTGCTGTCGTTCTACATTTTATTATTTCATATATTTAGCCACATCATCACGCATATGTTGCTGTGGTACTTAGCAACCAATCATGCTTTAAACTACCAAATAAGCGCTCCACAACGGCATTGTCCCAGCACGCTCCCATATCCCCCATACTTTCTCGACAGTCAAAGTTGGTTAATAAACGCCTATTAGCCCTTACTGGTATATTAAGAACCTCTTTCGCTATGAAACACTAAGCCATTTGGTGGTTTTCGCAAGTTGTAAGCCTTCAAAAATACTTTCTCCACTAAGCTTCTCGTCATGCGCTTAGAGGTATGCCTGCCGACGATTCTGCGAGAATACAAATCCATGATAACTGCAAGATATAGCCAACCATCACCTGTTTTAAGATAGCTCACATCACATGCTCAGGCTTGGTTTGGCCCAACAGGATTAATATTCATATTAAGCAAATTATCTGCCTCGCTATCACTGTGTTTACGCCTTGTGGTGACTTTATAAGCCAGACGTTGCGTGACCACCAGTTTCAATCGCGCCATTAGTTTAATAGTGCGATAACGAGTAATATTAAACCCCTTCTTTGCGTAGCTCTTTAGCTAACTCTCTACTACAAAAGCTGTTTCGACTGGCTTTGAATAATGCTTTAGCTCGACGAAATAACTCTAGAATGTCAGTAGTGATAAGTTCGCCAGTTTTTTTAAGCCAAACGTAATACGCTGACGAACTGACCTGCAACACTTTACATGCGATCGAAATAGGATATTTCGACTTAAGAGTATTGATAAATAAATACTTTGCTTCTCTTATTTCGCAAAAAAGGAACTGGCCTCAGTGTGCCCCTTGGGTATTTTTAAGATTTCACGCTCCATCAATAAGCGTTTATTCTCTTTGAGTAACAGCATGAGTTCGGTGCGTTCACCTATAGATAAGGTATCTCCTTGTGTCTGCTTTTTATGTTTAGAAACCCAGCTATAAAGGGTTTTGTCTGTGATACCCCGAACTCAACTCTGAAGTGCGACACTCGGTAATTAAGTGGCTAGTTGTTTAAAATCATATGGATATTGTTAATTTATTCGTTTAGTCATATTTACGTCAATAATGGCATAATTATTTTCCTTTATTGAAGTGTCCGGCTAATCAACCACAACACTATCCGCTGGGTGATTTATGAGGGGATCCTTCAGGGTTTAGTCTTGAATTGTAGCCAAAGTTATCACGAAATAATATCAAACTTGCAAACAAAACAACTGTAACTGTTAAAAAATATCTGGTAAATAAAAATGGCTCTTTAGCATGAGCTAAAATCAAACTTAACGTAAATATAATAATAAACTTTGCGAGTAAGGGGCATGTGGACCTTCTAAAGAAAACCTCCAATATCACATATATATAAAATAATAAGCTAATTATAACCCCTATCACCCCAATCCCAAATAAATCTCTTATAAAACCGATATCTGATGAAGAATTTTCTCGTTCATAGATAGAATTGCCAAATAAAAGCTGATTAGTATCTGAAGGGATTTTTATGTGATCAAATAATATAGTAATAGTACTTCTCCTTCCAGGAGTTACTATATTCTCAAACTCCCTTGATGTGCGTTCCAGAGCAACCTCAGCACTTGTCACCTCTAAAGAAGAAGAAGAAGAAGAAGAAGAAGAAGAGTTTTGAAAATAATACAATGATGCTATTAAAATAAAAAATGATACAAATAAAAATTTTATAAGAAAATCTCTTTTAATTGTTAGTATACTGAGTAAACGAAAATTCCAAAAACATAGCATCGGCAGAAAAATAAGACTAAAGAATAACCCGGTCCTCCCAGATACTAGTATTGCCAAAACATTAATTATTACAGCTCCAATAATAAAAAGTTGTTTAAAAAAACCTTTCTTTAAAACATTAGCAATTAAGGGAGTCATAAGTATTGGAATAAACTGAATTAAAGATGTTCCTGCTGCACCAGAGTTTGTCAACCCAGCCATTCTAAATGACATGTTAGCCTCTAGCATTTCAGGTTCAGTTATACTATAAACGACCTCCCTGAAATCAGCACTCACAAATTGAATTAACATTATCATCCCATGAATTGTCAAAATAGAAAATAAATACAAAACAATCTTTTCTATATATTCCTCTTTAAAATGCCAAACATACAAATAAACTAGTGAGACCCCTCCCAAAATATTAAGAAAAATCCTTATACTTCTCACCAAATACGTTGTATCGATAGCTCCATTTAAAACAATTATTAATAAATTATAAAAATAAAAACACATAAATAGTGACAATAGCATTGCTATTGGAGTTGCTATTTTCACTTCTTTCTTAATCATCAATAGTGCGAATAAAATAAAATTACATAGATTCGCTAAGGAAAGAGTGTCTCCTAAAGATCCGAACCTCATAATAACAGGACCAACAGTACTAAAAAATAGTAAAAAAAATAAAATGATAGATTTAATGCTCGAAGTAATATTCATAGATACAGCCATCTACATAACTTTAATAAAATAAAATGCACACACTAGAGGTAACCTTCGCTTTTGTACACATATTGTAAAAACATGCTTTCGTCCTCAAAACTATTATAGCCAGAATAACTTTTAAGGAGGCAGAAGCCCTGTCTCTTGATCAGATCTCATAGCTATTACCATCAGCCAACTTGTTCCTCGCCATTCAATAACCCACGACATGGGACTGTAGACTATTCCAGCCCTCCCCAATCGCCCCCCAACTTGCAACACCCGTATCGGTAAATCCAACCAATTTTATTATCGACTGAGAGGCCCATTTAAAACTCGGCGCACGGTATTTTTATGGCCACTCGGTTTATGTATTCGCATCAATAGTCTCCACTCATCTTATTCGAGTACCGTTTTGCAGCCTTGCTCTTCAATGCATTGGGCGGCTTCAATCAACCCTTTCTTACCTAAGTGATACGGAATAGTCATTAACTATCTTGATTGCAGTAGCCTCACGCCGATGAACGCGAGCAGCGATACTGCTCTTTCTAAATCCCTTGGCTCTGTCATGCGTAGATGCTCCGCCCTTGCTCCCATCTTGCACGCTTTATGAAAATTCTCAATTCGCCATCTAGCCGTATAAATATCAATGATATGCTGTGCTTCAGTTAAGCTGCCTATTACTGTAGTTAACAATAGACAGCGTAAAGGTTTATTTTGTGTTTTAGGCGGTTTTCTTGAGCGTATACGACAACGATGGGCTGAGCTTCTTCTTCAGTATTTAATGTCACTTCAGCGACTTTAACGCTCAATTGCACTTTTCTTGCTGCTCGTTTAATCGGCTTCACTTGAAGGTCTTTTGCCCCTTTCTATACAATCTCAATGGTGTCTGCGCCTAGTTCAGGTTGCGACTCTAGAGTCGTTGATCTTTCACGGTTCTTTTTGAAGCGAATTATTGACTATTTATACAAGGCAGAGGCTTTGCTGTGTAGTTATTCTACATAAAAAACCAATAACGCAGTAAAAATGGTCAACAAACGCTGTCCGAAGGATTCGGCTAAAAACGAATTACGTGTTGTGTTCGGCGAGGCTCACCTAAATTAGCATTATTAGAGTGATTTTTCGCCAATATCCACATTAAAAATTGACATAGCCAGTCCCGATATCAGATAAAATTACTAGATCAGATCATCAATCTTTAATAAAGTTTAACTTGACTCAGATTTGCGTAGAAGAGTCAGGACAGAAGCCTAAAAGCTTTTAACACAGTTCTATTTTTAATTACCTATATATTTTTATATCTCCTAATATAGGATTTAAGCACTTTTTGTACTCTTAAACTTTTTGTATGCTTTAATAAAAAATGATCTGTAATCGATTGTAAACTGTAAGGCATAACTAATGACTCTTCGAAGATGAGGGCGTGCCATAAGTTTAATAGCGAATATATAACAAATATTTCCTCCCAAAAAGTGTAAGAACTCATATTTATTAATATCGTCCTCAATACTTAAACTTCCTGCTATTCTTGCAGTAACCATCAAGGAAACAGCTTTCTGCTTTAATTTTTTTTCAGAAAAGTGTAATCGTCTCTGGTTCCAGAAGTTATACATTGATGTCATATGAAAACGACTATTACTCCCGCCTTCATCACAGTAAACTGATGTAGAAAAATTCAAATACTTTACTGATAAATCAGATAGAGCGAGATCAAAAATAAATTGATAATCTTGATGCCTTTTTAAAGACTCGTCAAATGAAATTTCATTACTAATTTTTTTTTGAAAGAAAAAAGAGTTGGTTTGAGGAGGCTTTCCAAAAAGTATATCAGCAGGAAATTGACTTTTATAATCAATTTCTTCTACTGTTATAATTTTTCTCCCCTTAGAAGCCCCCTCATAAACGATATTAGAATATACAAAGTCAGCATTTGCTTCAACGAGGCCATTAAAAGACAACTCTAAATGCTTTTCTAACCAATAATCATCAGAGTCCAGGAAAGCAATATAAATAGAATTAGATAGTTTTACTCCTAAATTTCTTGAGTATGCACCATTCATATTTTCAGTATTTCTTCGATAAATTACCTTTATCTCAGCCTCTTTTATTTCAAGCTGAAGTGCTTTTAATGTATCTTCTAACTTTTTACTATCTGCAGATGCATCATCGACAATTACAATTTCAGAAGGAAGTAATGATTGATGAAGGATACTTTCTATGCACCTTTTGATTTTTGCTGAATCATTAAAATATGGAATTACAACTGATATACTTTCTTTCATATTTAGTCTCAAAGTGTTCTCTAATTTTTTATATAAACAAATCGAATAAGCGAACTTATGCCTAATAACCTATCATAACCTGAACCTTAAGCATTTAAATGTTCCAATATCGACTCTAAGTTGTTGTCTTACCAAGATTTTGATTGTTGGGCTCGACCACAGTTTGTAATGATAAATGTTATTGCCCAACCCAGCTGTCTTCAATTGATTTATTGACTTTCCTGCCAACGATTTCATTACGGGCTCGAACCAACCTTGGGTAAATTTGGCTATTTTAAACATAGATAAACGCACTTTCTTCCGCCTCTGGGCGACAAGGCCGATATAACACTGGATTAATGAACTCAACAGGCTAGCCCAAATCAACCCGGTGACCAGATGTGGTTTACGCGTAACGAATTTTTTTAGGTTGTTGTGACTTTTCCACTCTTTGAATAGCAGCTCAATCTGCCAGCGAATTCGGTACAGTTCATCACATCTTTACTGCTAAACTCCTCACGCGGCAAATTAGTCAGCCACCACAGGTAACGCTTTTCTTTCTTGCGCCAAAACAACACCATGCGGCACTTATGTCGTTGCCACAGAACATCAAGTTAGAGTACCTATGTTCGGACACCACGCCGTTGTTTAAGCTTTTAGCTTGAGTCCTGTCAAGGCTTTAACTTCTTTACCCTTGGCGTTGAGCGCTCGGGTGATCATTGGATTAATTTGCTTGGTAGAACGCATCAGATAGAAGCCATTGTTACGTTCAATATCGGCCATATATTCCAGCCCAACATAGCCTGCATCCGCCAACAGAAGTTTTTAGGTCATTAGTTCCGCTTTGGGCAAGTAGTCGGGTTCTGAAGCCGTGTCGGCCGAAATCCCCATTTTTATTGGCTGCGCATCAGCTATAGACATTGTCATGTGACACTCACCAGCAGGTGAGTAGTCTTTAAATCGATTAGGGAATATCTCAGACAAATCCGGTTAGAGTGCAAAAGAAGAGCCGTCTTACAATAAGACTTGCTCAAAACGCTTAAACTTTTCTAGTAACACCAGGCAAAGCTCTTGCTTGAACAATGCCATGGCTCGGCAAGTTACAGACTGCATAAAATCGGCGAACTCGGCTTTTCGCAGTTGGTTGTGAAATGGCTTGTAAACCACACCTGCACTGGTATCCATATGGATACCGTGAAAGTTTCGATGTAGATCCGCAATGGCGTTGACCTTTCCATCACCCAGTGCAGAAACCAGACTAAAAACGAGCTCCAAAGGATGAATATCACGCAGTCGCTTACAAAAACCTTGTTGCTTGGCAGTTTTATTCAAACAGTTGTCTTAGGTGTTGGCTTGCGTCGATAATGGTCATAGCTTTTGGGTTTGTGATTAGTTTGTCTTTGGCGAATTAACCTGATCACACCAAGAGCATTTTTTATTTTTTTTATATACCTGCGCTAAAGATCTTGTCTATGAATAACCTATAGCTAACTGACTAAAGTTGGTGGTTTTCAGGTGTTGATTACACTTATTTGACCAGTGAAAAAAAATCTCTTCCCTGAAATAATAACTCCAACAGGTACGATTGAATTTCTGATTTTGACTTGTTTTAGCGGAATGCAGTTTCACTAGATTTAAAGCCCAACGCATTAAAATAGCAAGAATACTAGCACCATTCTCATCATAGATTTCCTGCTTATCTTCTTGAAATAATGTGTCTAAAAGCCAATGCTGATTATATTCCGTTTGCCAATGGGCACTAATCGTTGTGCCAAAGGCCTCTGATGTAAGTACTACACTGCTAACATAAAAGTGCGTGTCTATGCTGGTTTTGTTACCCATTTTTCGATGACGCTCTACTGCTATTAATGTATTTAGTTGAGGCCATTTATGTTTATCTCAACGGGTAAAATCAGTGGGCATTAAAACTATATTCGTTTTTCAACTCGGCCATGACCTTTATCTTCTTACGTAAAGCATTCAGCATCTGGGGTATTTTCAATTTAATCAGTAAATTGTGCCTGAACTACGTCGTATAATTTGGACTGATTACCTCTGACTGGTAATATACAATGCCCAACTTCTTTTACAATATAATCAAGTATTTGAACCTGGCAATGCAACGCATCAAATGTCAGTAACTCAGATTTTAAATCAAGACACTTCAACAATTCTTGTACGAGTTTGAATTCACACTTTTTGCTCGCACCTGATTTAGCGCTGAATACTAAATCAGAACCTTTATCATATGAGGTTACCATATGTAATGCAGCGTTTGAGGCTGATGCTTTATTTCCCATTAAAGCTCAGACATTTTTCAATTGCTTTCTGGTGCAAGTTGTAATCGCAAAGCAATATACATGAAGCGAGGTTATTGCTCAGGGTGACAGCATGAGCGCTTAAATTTCAACCAGTCAGTTTAAACCAGTAATTAAAACCTCTTCTAAATATTCTGGCTTCATCCAAGCTAGTTTTTGTTTCATAGGAATACTCCTTTTTGTTGGTTCAACTCGTAACATATTTAGCACGAGTTTGCATAGTAATGACCAATTCTCTGCTGCATGATTCTGATAAATTTCACAATGGTCTTAACCTATTGAAGCATCAAGCACCCAATGTAGACTATTTTCAATAGACCAATGGGAGCGCACTGCATCGGCAAACTTTTGCTCTGATAATTGCGCAGAACTAATATAGTAGCGATAACTTAATATACCTTGCCTATCACAACGTCTATAGCTCATCGCCATACCTATTGAGCGTAAACCTAGCCACTCGCTAAAGTCACCATCTAGCTCGCTGGCACACAGAATATGATAAGCTCTAGCTTCAATCCGACCATGTTTTTTCTCGATAGCAAGCAGCGCTAATGGCCGTTTACATACCGTTGAACATGCCGAAACGATCGCGTCATGCAGTGACTTTTGATCGATTTTACTGCAAGTAAATAATCGCCACCACCATCAATAATTTTTTTGGCAATTTTCGTCTGACAACCCATTGCGTCAATGGTAATCAAACAACCTCTGATATCTAACAACGTTAGAAGCTTGGGAGTCGCTGTTATCTCGTTAGACAGATATCAAGCGAATTAAGAAAGTAAACATCCTTGCTTGTTAAAATTATTCCTAACTACGTTGTGAGTATTGAAGTGAGAACAACTATCTCCTGCAACTCACGCCTTATTAGTAAAAATTTTTCCTGCGCAGTCATTGTTCACTTCTTTAACACGTTTGATATAGCTTCTGTCTTATTTTCCCTTACACAACTTCATTACCAACGGCGAATGCACTGACCATATGAATAGCGTCACTTTTATCTGCTTGATTATATGAACCTCTTAGCCGTTTTCCATCAATGGCAATGATGGCTCCATGTGTTAATTCCTAACAATCATTCATCCACGCAATAAAAGCTTTTTGAAATTCTTTCGGATTCATTGCAGAGAATACACGGGCGATTGTATGGTAAGAAGGAATACCATTTTCATAGTCAGAAAATTTACGTAACCACTCTATATTATCTTCACCAAAATCAGATATTTCGTCCCAACCTTCAGCACCTGCAATGGTTGCTGTAATTGCTAGAAACAAAATTTCAGGCAATTTATGCGTAACTTTCCACTCTTGGCGATGTTCTCTGATTATTGAAATATGATCTAACAAGGTTAATCCATTCATTAGTGGCTTCTCTCTAACTTAAAGAGAAGCATAAGACACAGCTAAATGTGATCTGCTAGTTGATCATTGTGATAAGAATGATCGTGCGATATCTGTCACTTTGTATTTATAATAACACTGTTCGTTTTTTAAGCTCTTCATGATTTAGCACTGGGACTGTACCTGGTTGGCGAAAGTCACGGATAACAAATAGTTGGCTTATCAAAGTTGTTTCAGGCATATACTTCTTCTTAATATAAAAGCAAGTATATGATCACCAAACAACCTGTTCTACAACATGATCCTTTACTAGCAGAAGCTCAATAGAATTAAGTATCAATTTCCCTTGAAAATAAAAACCACAAAAAATCAAATTAAAGATCTTGCTTCGTAATCTTGCACTTGTGCAATTGCATCAAGTTTGAATTTTTTTGAATAGGTTTGCGTATTTTCATTTCAATCTCCAGTTAAATAAATTATGCATTAACTGGGTTAGTCTAATCAATTAAACCACGTCACTAGCCATTAAAACCTGACATACTTTTTCTGTTTTATCTAAAATGGCTTTTGACGAGAAGTGTCTATTTACTACAGCTAAGTTTACATCAACCAATTCATCATCCAATGTTTCAAAGAAACTAATATCTTTAATATTCTTAGTATCATAAACAAATGCGCCTTCTGATAAGTAAAAATCATAAAAGGGGCTTTCACTATTTATATACACTTTCGCCCCCATAGATAACATTACAGCGATATTGCTTCCTGCTTGCTGTCGAGTGTGATTCATAATTACGACCTTACACTCCTTTAAAATATTAAAGTATTCATCTTTACTTACATAATCAACCAGTGGAACAATATCTAAATTTAGATGAGCAAGATCCCTCAATAATTCATTTTTATATCGCTCATTTCCATACGACAAAGGAATATAAATTTTACCACTAAAGTTTAATTCACTTAACTTAAGAAGTATTTCAAAATGATTGTTACATGGGTCAGCAGAGTTACCTAAAAGTAGACTATTAGCAGTGGAAGATAATTTTATATTTTTAGCTAAAATACTTGCAGACATTCCATAATTCCATGATAAGAATTCGAGGCTATGAAATATTTTATTGACTATACAGAACTCAGAAAACAAAACTGGTGCAAAGTATTTAATCTTAGACACAGCCTTTCTTTTATTATTTCTTCTAAAAAAGTTTAGTCCGATTATACTTTTAATTCTTGCCTTAATTCCTTTATTGCTTGTGAGCCATTTTTTTGAATAAGTATAATAAAGATCCTTCTGCATAAGGTCATAATAATCATATCCCATACCAATCCAAACATAATTTAGGCTAGGATTCTCTAATATGAACTTTACGTGTACAGTATTTAAAGAGTGGATAAATACATAATCACAATGGTTAACGTGCTCAATGTATTTTGTTCTCTCGTATAGAATAATCTGAGATACAGTTTTTAAAAACTTATAATCACATTTTTTTTCTAAGCAAACATAAAAATTTTCAATATAAGAAATTTTTCCAAATGTGTTAAATATATTTTCGGTGAATTTGTTATCAATGACTAAGTGAACAAATTTCATAAACCTACCTTTTCAAAGAATTTCCTGACTGCCAATAAAAGCTCAGATACACTTAAAATGCGGAGTGTCAAAAATTAGTGTTTGCAAAGAAATATAAATCAAGCAAGATAATATACTAAAGCCTAAATTTATTTTTTATAATCGGACGTACCATATTCAGTATTTCGCAGAATGAATGAGTTTTCATAATTAAGTTAGTTAATACAAATAAAAAGATGAGCATAACAGATTTCATTAAAAAGTCGAAAAGCAGTTCAAGTTCTAAGAAGTTACTGAACTGGTAAGTCAATAGTGTCGCGATAATCCCAATAACCATTTGCGTAATAATTGGTTTGAAAAACAAAAATGCGCGCATATTCAACTCATTTTTAACGAATAATATATTTAAACTAACCGTCATAAAATTAACTAACACTAACCCATACAGATATATTTCAATACCATTAAAATAGGCATTAATTAAATTGATAGTATGGAGTGATTTTTTTAATAGCTCCAACTTGAGGAAAGCTTTCGAATTTCCTCTGCTACTCAACACGTTCACTAACAAGGAACTGATAGGAATGCCAAACCCACTAAGTACAAGTAATTCCATATACTGTACAGAAGGTAGCCATTTCTCTGAAAATAAGAATATAATTAATTCGTGAGAAGTTAAGTAAAGGCCACCTAATAACAAAAACACTACAAAACACAATATATTAAGGGACTTTAAAATGATTCTTTGAAACTTTGGTAAATCATTTTGTACTTTGCTAAGTATCGGGTACATTACTGACATTAAACTGCCAGATGAATATTGAATCACTAAAGCGTTAAACTGCTTTGCTCTCTGGAAATAACCCAATGTGCTTGCTGGGAATACTTTACCAATTATAAGAAAGTCAATTCGTGTAAAAATTGCATCGAGCATACTAGCTAAAAACATCCTAAAGCCAAATCCCCAGAGCTGTTTTAGTGCTTTAAATGAAAATGATAACGAAGGAAGCCAAGTACTTACTTTCCAAAGTATTAAATTATAAAAAATGCCTTGAGACAAAACTTGAGCGACTAAACTCCAAACCCCTGCACCGTTAAAAGCTAATGCCACACCTACAATACCGCTAAGGAGTGATGATATAAAGCTCAATTTTGTTAGCAATGCATAGTTAAGTTCTTTCCTTAGTCTTATTGCTTGCACACTACTAAAAGCACTGATGACAAATAGAAAGCTGATCACTTGAGCTAATGGAACTAGTGCTTGATTATCATAAAAATCAGCGATGAAACCTGCAGAAAAAAATGTTATGCAAGTTAACATTAGTGCAATACTGACGTTAAAATAGAAAACTGAAGAGTAATGTATAGCTAATACTTTCCTGCGCTGTATTAACGCCCCCCCCAACCCAACATCTGTGAATACTTGTGCTATACCAATCACAACCATCAACATTGCGATAAGACCGAAATCACTTGGTTCAAGCAACCGAGCAAGGAATATAGTTACTATAAATCCCATTCCTTGGGTTGAAAGTTTACCTAAAAAATCCCAGATAAATGCTTTAACACCTTTGGACTTTAAATCATTCATAAGGTGTTACCTATGATTAGCGCAGTACTATCTTTAATGAAATTGATCACTAGAAACACTCTCGCTTACTCATACTTAAATTTCTTTAACATGTCTATTGCGATTTCATTGAAGTTTTCAATTTCTTTTGGTTCGAGTATTTTTTTATATTTTGCAACATTATCTTTATCAATTTTTTCTAAAGTCTTGGACTTCCATTGCAAGAACTCTTTTGGCTCATCATTTTTTTTATAAAAAGATAACATGTGCTGGTCAAAGCTTAAATTTAAATATTCACAAACTTTACTCAGAGTTTCCTCTGGAACAGAGAGTAGATCTTCATATCTGGTAATAAACAATTCACTACCAACTTCTCGCAATACTTTTTCGTTATTTAATACCCATTCACATGCAATATCTTCAATTGATTGAGATAGTGATGGTTTATATATACTTGATATATCATCTTTCTCTATTTGTAAATATGAGCAAGCGACATCACGACCATCTCTTATTAACAATATAAACTTTGCTTTCGGAAATATAGCCTTTAGCTCTAGAATATGGTCAATAAAGTAATTATTCTTATCACCTAAAACTGCAGGATCTTTACCATTGCTTTTAATTTTCGCATATGCCAAATAGACGCATTGGATTGCACATTCATATGATGTAGGTTTATTTTCTAACAATACTTCCAAAATATCTTTCTGTTCAAGATGCCATGTTTCAAATTTTTTTGAGTTAAACACGTCTTCAGAAAAGACTTCGTAAATTTCCTCTTGATCAAAATCTTGTGCCATATACTTATCTGATAGCCAGTGTGCAAATCCACATTCAGGAGGGACAACAATTTCAGGGTGACTGTTGAGCATCAGCCTAAACATTGAAGTACCTGACCTAGGGTTACCTAATACAAAAAACTGAGTTCTATTGTCCATTATACATCCAACTTATTATGTTTGATTTTTTGATATATCTCCGTTGCCAATAAAGTTACAAAGAGACTTTTTACTGTACACTTTAGCCAAATAGCAAATAATGTATTAAAATTTAGGATAAAGTTTTTTTAATTACCATCATAACTTTGGACACATCATCTAAACTCAAATGAGCATGCATAGGTAAGCATAAGATCCCTTCAGAGACGTGATGGCTATTTGGAGAACCATAGTTGAAGTTATCCACAAATATTTTATCTAATGAAGGTGAGAAATAATGACGACTTTGAATATCATTTTTATTTAAAGAATTCATAACTTTTTGCAATTGCAGGGGGTTTTCAAGTTTTATTGGCATATAAGCGCCATTCGCATTAGCTTGCGGGTGCCAAAGAGGCAACTCTACAATATCTTTCAAACCATTGCGGTAAACATCAAACAAGTTTGAACGATGCTCTAAAATATTATCCATTTCATCAAGGTTGACTAGACCTACAGCAGCTTGATATTCATTTAACTTAGCATTTAAACCGACATTAATAACACCTTGCGTAGACTGGATTCCAAAGTTAATTATTTGTTGAGCTTTTTCAAAATTATCTTTATCTTTAAATACGACTGCTCCGCCTTCAATAGTATGAAATACTTTTGTTGCATGGAAGCTCAATGTACTTGCATCGCCGAAATTTAGCACAGATTCATTGCCTATTTTTATTCCAAAAGCATGTGCAGCATCGTAAATAACTTTCACATTTTTTTCATCGCGAATATTATTTAAAGCAATAACATCACAAGGGTTACCATAAACATGAGTAGCAACAATCGTATCTGCTTTACACCCTTTCTTATATGCTGTTTTAACTGATTCAGGACTCAAGTTATAGCTGCTTCTATCTATATCAGCAAAGCAAACTTCATCTTTCTGCCATTTGAAAGCACTCACCGTTGCGATAAAACTAAAAGGAGTAGATAAAATAGACTCAGTTCCTAGGGTTTTCGCAGCCACCTGCAGAGCAGAGGTTCCATTGTTTACTAATAGTAAATTTTTTACACCTAAGTATTCCTCTAGTCTTACTGTTAACTCATTATGCATTGGACCAAAATTCGTATACCAGCCATTATTATTTATTTGTTCCAAGTATTTTTGCAATTTTTTCAAATTTGGTTTTAATGGGGAATTTAAAGCAATCATTTATTTAATTTCCTCACAATTCCACTCAGGAAAATGTTTACAAATATAAACATTTAGCTGTTTCTCAGCTTCAGTATAAACACGAGCATGTTCAGTCATAGTTTCTACCAGCTCGCTAACCATGCCTGCACCAACAGTAATATTACTATGTCGATCAATAATGATAAAAGCGCCCGTTTGTTGCAGATTTGCATATTGATCGATAACTACTTTTTCAGAAAGGCTAACCTCAACCTGCGCAATTTCATTTAAAGCTAATAAAGAAACTTCATTACTGTTTTGAGTCAATGTATTAACATCTATTTTACATTTAAGTTCAGAGACTTTGCCGTAGCAAGATTTAGATGAAAATTTAAAATTATATTCTTTGTTGGCACGCATTGGATTTTCATCCATCCAAACTACATTGGCCTTAAATTGATTTGTGCAAGCAGTTTGTGGGTTTTCATGCACCAGCATATCACCACGAGAAATATCAATTTCATCATTTAATGTCAGGGTGATTGCCATGCCAGGCTGAGCTTGGTCTAATTCGCCATCAAATGTATAGATACTTTTAATTGTTGATTGCTTACCTGATGGAAGTGCAGTTACCTTGTCCCCAACGCTCACTACGCCTGATGCTAATGTGCCACAGAAACCACGAAAATCTAAATTGGGTCGGTTTACATACTGAACAGGAAAACGCATCTCTTCGAGATTTTTGTCTTTATCAACTTTTACTGTTTCTAGTAAACGCATCAAGGTAGCACCTGGGTACCAATCCATTGCCTCACTTTGCGTTACTACGTTATCACCTTTAAGCGCAGAAATAGGTACAAAACGGATATCGTCAATATTAAAACCTTTAGCCATCTCACGGTAATCTGCTTTGATTTTCTGATAAATATCTTGGCTGTAGTCAACTAGATCCATTTTGTTTATAGCAACAATGACATGTTTTAAACCTAGCAAACTGCAAATAAAGCTATGACGACGAGTTTGTGTTTGTATTCCATGGCGAGCATCAACCATCACGATAGCTAAATCACATGTTGATGCCCCCGTTACCATGTTGCGTGTGTATTGTTCATGCCCTGGCGTGTCAGCAATAATGAATTTACGTTTATCCGTCGAGAAATAGCGGTATGCAACATCAATCGTGATACCCTGTTCTCGCTCAGATTGTAAACCATCAACCAATAAGGAAAGATCAAAGTCACCATCCGTTGTATTAAATTTTTGCGAATCTTTTTCTATCGCAGCCATTTGATCTTCATAAATTAATTTACTATCAAATAACAAACGACCAATTAATGTTGATTTACCGTCATCTACACTGCCACAGGTAATGAAGCGTAATAAATCTTTGTTTTCATGTACTTTTAGATATGCTTCGATATCTGTTGCAATTAGTTCTGATGCATGTGACATTTTTTGTTCCATTTTTATATGAATTAGTTAGTTTACTATTTACTCTATGAATAAAAACTTGTTAACACCCTAGAAAGTTTTTTGAATTCAGAAATAGGAAGTTTATTAATACCTGCAGCGGCTTTTCTTCCACCTCCAGTAGCAAATTGGCTACATATTTCATCAGCACCTGTTCTATTATTTAGTGGAGCTCTCACACTGACTAAATAATCTTGTTTGCTTGGATTAAGCGTTAATACCGCATGGGCTCTGTTAGGAAAATTATTTGCCAATTCATTCCCAAATACGCCACTAATACGTCTGGCCCATGCCTCGCAAGGTAATAAATAAAAAGCACTGATATCTGTTGTACTCAAAGCAGTGATCTCTTTAATTTTAAGATAATCCTGTTCATATCCAAATTTTAGAAAATAAAAAGGAGAAGCTAAGTCAGCTTTCAACATTAATGGATCAGAGTATTTTAATAATGATTCATATAATGACTTAGGATCAATATGTAAATCATCTAAACTCGCACCATACCCATTGTAATTAATTAAGGTACCAAGTTCTTTCAAGAAGGCTATTTCACTTTTACTTAATTCATTTTCCTGTGCAAGTTTGTATGCTGTTGATAGCAGATTATCACCAAATGCAGCAGTAATGGCCCAATTTACAAATTTACCATCAAGCTTTTCATTAATTAATAAACTCGTGCACGTTTTTGCACCCAAATCAATTAGAGTTTCTAACAACTTATCTGCAGGAACTTCGCCAGTTCGGTGGTGATCACAATAAAAGATAGATATACCTGATGCTAATAATTTTTTTAATGAGGTTAGATTTTTTTCCATTGAAATGTCTAACACTGTTACAGATGTCACATCATTTTTATATGCAATTTGGTTTAGTAAGGCTATATCACGCTTAACACCTGTAATTAATTGACTTTTTTTAGGTTCAGCTAGGCGTAACTGCAGTAAGGCAATGATTCCATCTGCGTCACCGTTAAATACATCGTAATGCATTATTTTTTACTCTTTAATTTATGCATTAAGCGAATACTTAAATACTCAGATAACCATTTTCACTCAAATAATTTATAACCTGATCAGCACACTCTTCGATTAAATAACGGTCAGTATGAAGGTGTATTTCCGGATTTGAAGGTGCTTCATAATCAGAATCTATTCCAGTGAAGTGTTTTATATCTCCAGCACGCGCTTTTTTATATAAACCTTTAGGATCGCGGGACTCGCAAACTTCGATAGGCGTATCTATGAACACTTCGATAAACTGTCCGTGAGAAACTAATTTTCTTACCTGTTCTCTGTCAGATACAAAAGGTGAAATAAAAGCAGTTAGAACTAGTAAGCCAGAATCAACAAACAACTTTGCTACTTCACCAATTCGACGAATGTTTTCAATACGATCTTGATCGGTGAATGATAAGTCTCTATTTAACCCGTGACGTACGTTATCACCATCGAGCAGATAGCTGTGTTTATTTAATGTTAGTAACTTTCTTTCAACTGCATTTGCAATCGTTGATTTTCCAGAGCCACTTAAACCTGTAAACCAAAGAATAGCTGGTTGTTGCATTTTTAAAGATATTCTTTCTTGGGTGCTCACTGCATGATCATGCCAAACTATATTTTCTGTTTTCTCTGAACCTTCAACATGAAATGCTTTCATTACAAACCTTTAACAATATATCGATTAAAATGGAAAAAACAATGGAATAGTTATAATCGCAACTAAACTATAAACTACCGTTATAGGCCAACCTACTTTGATGAAATCTTTCACTTTGTACCCGCCTGCATTCATCACCATCAGATTAGTTTGATAGCCAAATGGGCTGATGAAAGAGGCGCTAGCAGCATAAGCCACCGCCATTATAAAAGGCATCATATTCAATTGGTATGTCTGAGACAGCGCAATGGCAATAGGTAACATAATTGCGGCAGCCGCACTATTAGTCATTGTTTCTGTCAGTAATACCGTCGTTAAAAACAATCCGATAAACACGATATAAACTGAGTGCCCACTCAACAAATCAAACAACCAACTTGTTAATAGTGATGCTAAGCCAGAGTTTGTAAAGGCAAATGCGATAATCAAAGCAGATACAATCATGACCCACAGGTCAAATGGAAAGCGGCGACGAATAGTGGTACCATCAAAGATATTAGTCACTATGCAACACAAAATGTATAAACTCAGTGTATCTATCAGATTAAATGGGGTTAACACTGCCAATATAATAGATGAGATAAAACCAAATATGGCAAAATTATTCTGTCTTTTCGATAGAGGTTGATTAACTACCTTTCCCGATAAAAGAAAAAAATTCCTAGAAATATTTTGCCGCTTTTTAAAGTCATCCCCAACCGCTAACACTAATTTATCACCAGATAAAATTTTATGTTCGCCTAATTTGCCAGATAAAGATTCACCTTGTCGACTCACGGCGACAACAGCTGCATCAAATCGTGAACGAAACTCAATCTGCTTTAAGGTTTTACCAACAATAACTGATTCAGGGCTAACGATAACTTCCGTCAGATTGCTTGTAGTTAGTTCGTTGCTATCTGCAAAAACAGCTACTTTATCAAGTTGCTTAAGTTGTTTTATCTGTGTTACATCACCAGAAAAAATTAACTTATCACCCATTTCTATCAGATTATCTGGTGAAACAGGTGAGATTAAATGCGAACCACGAACAATCTCAGTTAAGAACAAGCCATCTAATGCGCGTAGTCCATTCTCTTTGACTGTTTTGCCTATTAATTTGCTTTTAAGAAGAACTTCTGCATCAATGAAATAAGCACTACTTTTACTTTTTCGAAGCTCGTACTCAGGCAAAGTAAAGCTCATCAACACTGTTACAATGGAACAAAAAAATAGAATATACAAACCAACCGGTAAAAAAGAAAAAAATGATAAATCAGGTAAGCCTTGTTCTATTAATAAACCATTAATAACTAAATTTGTCGATGTGCCAATAAGTGTTAATGTCCCACCTAAAATAGCAAAATATGAAAGCGGTATTAGTAGCTTTGAAGGTGCATGATCATTATTTCGTAATACAGCCCCCATCAGTGTAGCTACTACAGCAGTGTTGTTTAGTATCGATGAACTAAAAGCGGTAATTAACCCAACACGTACTAAAGAGCCTATCTGAGTTTTATGAAACAGATATTTTGACAGCCAATTTAATAATGATGTTCGCTCAAGTGCTAAAGAAGCAATTAATAACAATAATAATGTAATAACCGATCTATTAACTGCACTATTTAATATAACATTTTGGTCGACCACATCGAAGATATATAGGCAAACTACTGCACCAATAAAGACGAGAGCTGGTTTTATTTTAGTAAACAATAAACAAGCAATTAAAGAGATGAGAACAAAACTTGTTAATAGCATTTTTAGCTCTTATAAAATACAGAAAATAGTCAGAAAAATTTTATTGATAATTTAAAAATATCCTTCGCGTTTTTTCTTTTCCATTGAACCAGAGCTATCATGGTCAATAGCACGTCCTTGACGTTCTGATGTTGTTGTAAGCAACATTTCTTGGATAATTTCAGGCAGGGTTGTCGCTTCAGACTCTACGGCGCCAGTTAATGGGTAACAACCAAGAGTACGAAATCGTACCATTTTTTCTTCTACAACTTCGTCTTCTTTGATCTTCATTCGTTCATCATCAACCATGATCAACATGCCATCACGGTTAACAACGCGTCTAGGTTTAGATAAATATAAACTTGGAATTTCGATGTTTTCTAGGTAGATATATTGCCAAATATCTAGTTCAGTCCAGTTAGACAATGGAAATACACGAATGCTTTCACCTTGATTTACTTTACCGTTGTAAAGATTCCAAAGTTCAGGACGTTGATTTTTGGGATCCCAACGATGATGCTCATCACGAAATGAATATACGCGCTCTTTTGCTCTAGATTTCTCTTCGTCACGACGAGCCCCACCAAATGCGGCATCAAACCCATATTTGTCTAATGCCTGTTTTAAACCTTGTGTTTTCATGATATCGGTATGCTTTGAGCTACCATGCACAAAAGGATCAATCCCCATCTCTATCCCTTCAGGATTTTGGTGAACGATTAGTTTCATACCTATTTTTTCAGCCATGTAATCACGAAACTCAATCATCTCTTTAAACTTCCATGTAGTATCTACATGCATTAAAGGAAATGGAGGTTTACCTGGCGCAAATGCTTTTTTAGCCAAATGCAGCATAACGGATGAATCTTTACCAACAGAGTAAAGCATAACAGGGTTATCGAACTCAGCTGCTACTTCGCGCATAATATGAATTGACTCTGCTTCTAATTGCTTTAAATGAGTTAGTTTTATTGGAGAAATTGGCATTATATTTAATTACCTTAAATCGATGGTTTCAAATAATTTTATAAGTCTAGTTGGCTGTGAAGAAAACAGAATTAATTTACTAATTGCAATAAATATTGGCCATATTCATTTTTAAGCATCGGCTGTGCAAGAGATTTAATCTGTTCACTAGTCAGCCAACCGTTTCTCCATGCTATTTCTTCTAAACATGCTACTTTCAATCCCTGCACATGTTGGATAGTTTGCACGAAATTAGATGCTTCATGAAGACTTTCATGCGTCCCAGTATCTAGCCATGCAAAACCTCGGCCTAATAGTTCAATGTTCAAACTTCCTTCATCCAAATACATCTGGTTTAAGCTTGTTATTTCTAACTCACCACGGTGGGATGGGTTTACCTTTTTTGCTTTTTCAACAACCGTATTATCGTAAAAATAAAGACCTGTGATTGCATAATTAGATTTTGCTATAGCTGGCTTTTCTTCGATACTGACAACTTTCATCTGTTTATCGAATTCAACCACACCAAAACGTTCAGGATCTTTAACATGATAGCCAAATACCGTAGCACCTGCAGAACGGCTGTTTGCTGCTGCAAGAGTTTCGGGAAAACCTTGTCCGTAAAAGATATTATCACCTAGAACTAAACAGACATTATCGTCACCAATAAATTTCTCACCAATAATAAAAGCTTGCGCAAGGCCATCTGGAGTTGGTTGCAATGCATATTCAATATTAATACCAAAATCAGAACCGTCACCCAAAATACGTATAAAACCTTGTTGGTCCTCAGGCGTAGTAATTATTAATATATCTTTAATGCCAGCGAGCATAAGCGTTGATAATGGATAGTAGATCATTGGTTTATCATAAACAGCAAGTACCTGCTTAGATACACCACGAGTAAGAGGATATAACCTTGTACCACTTCCTCCAGCAAGAATAATACCCTTGGTATTTGTTGTACTAACTTTGCTCTTTGTAAATGATGTCATTATTAATGTTCCTTAAAACTTGTTTATAGATTAATAGATCAGTGCTTTTATTTATTCTATTCCCAAGCGCTCTCGCTGATAACTACCATCTTGCACATGCTGGCACCACAACTCATTTTCTAAATACCATTTCACTGTTTTCAGTAATCCAGTTTCAAAAGTCTCTTCAGGTTGCCACCGCAACTCATTGCTCATTTTAGATGCATCAATAGCATAACGTCTATCATGGCCAGCTCTGTCAGTTACATAAATAATTTGTTGTTTATATTTTGTCGTTTTTGGAACTAGATCATCTAAAATCGAACAAATAGTTTCTACTACTTCAATATTCTTCTTTTCATTGTGGCCACCAATATTATAGGTTTCTCCAATCTTACCTTCGGTGACTACTTTGTATAAAGCACGCGCATGATCTTCCACATAAAGCCAGTCACGAATTTGATCACCTTTACCATATATTGGTAAATCTTTACCTTCTAATGCATTAAGGATCACTAACGGAATTAACTTTTCAGGGAAATGATACGGACCGTAGTTATTTGAACAATTAGTTACAATGGTTGGTAAGCCATAGGTGCGCAACCATGCGCGTACCAAATGATCTGAACTTGCCTTAGAGGCAGAATAAGGACTACTTGGGGTATAAGGAGTAGTTTCAGTGAATAAAGTCAATTCTTCTTGAGTTTGCACATCATCTGGGTGAGGTAAATCACCATAGACTTCATCAGTTGATATATGATGAAAACGAAATGTATGCTTGGCCTCTGTCGATAATGCAGTCCAGTACTCGCGAGCTGCTTCTAGCAGAGTATAAGTACCAACGATATTGCTTTGAATAAAGTCTGATGGTCCGATGATAGAGCGATCTACATGAGACTCCGCCGCTAAGTGCATTACCACATCGGGTTTATATTGCAAGAAAACCCTGTCTAGTTCAGCACGGTCACAAATATCAACTTGCTCAAAAGCATATCTATCACTTTTGTCAACACTAACAAGTGACTCAAGGTTACCTGCATAAGTCAGCTTATCAACATTCACTACACTATCTTGGGTGTTGTTAATAATATGACGAACGACTGCTGAGCCAATAAAGCCTGCACCACCAGTGACGAGAATCTTCACTACCAAATCCCCTTAGTATCTACCAATAGACCATTTTGAGGCTTTAATACTCTGAACTGCTGATGATCAACCAACATTACATGAATATCCGCAATATCAAATGCCTTTTTAGAGGAAACGAGTTCAATACCGGAAAGCTGTGGTGGTAATAAGTCAATATTAGGCTCTACCACGACAAGTAAACCTGTATGCATTTCACTGATAAACGCTGTAATACCAAGAGCAGGGCTTTCTCGTAAATCATCAATATTTGGTTTAAAAGCTAATCCATAACAAGCAATAGTTACATCCTTAGTAGTTTTTGTCGGATTAGCTTGTAAGAAGTCAGCTATAGCAAGTTTAACTTTTTCAATGACCCAACCAGGTTTAGCGTCATTTACTTTTCGAGCGGTATGAATTAATTGTGCTTGTTCAGGTGTTTTAGAGACAATAAACCAAGGATCTACTGCAATACAATGCCCACCAACTCCCGGGCCAGGCTGCAATATATTAATTCGTGGGTGACGATTAGCTAAAGATATCAGTTCCCAAACATTAATATCCAATTTATCACAAATGACTGAAAGCTCATTTGCGAAAGCAATTTGAACATCACGACAGCTATTCTCTGTCAGCTTTGCCATTTCAGCAGTGCGAGCATTAGTAATCACACAATCACCTTGAACAAACGTTTTATATAGCTCTACTGAACGTTCTGAACATTTTTTTGACATGCCACCGATGACACGGTCATTTTCTACTAATTCACGAACAACATGACCTGGTAGAACACGTTCTGGACAATGCGCTACGTTTACATCTGCATCTTCACCAGCAGACTGAGGGAATGATAAATCAGGTCTTGCTTCCGCTAACCACTCCGCAACTTGCTCTGTTGCCCCGACAGGAGAAGTCGACTCTAAGATTACTAAGTCTCCTTTTTTAAGTACAGGCGCAATACCATTACAAGCAGACTCAATATAACTCAAATCAGGTTCAGGAATTGCACCTTCTTGACAAGGCTTAAAAGGAGTTGGAACAGCAATTAAAAATGCATCTGCAGGCTCTGGCTGAGTTACAGCCTTTAAAAAACCTTCAGTAACAGCAGCATGTACAATCATATCTAAATCAGGCTCAACAATGTGAATTTTACCTTGATTGATAGTATCTACGGCATGTTGGTTAACATCGACACCAATCACTTTCTTTTTGCGTGAGGCAAACATTGCCGCTGTCGGTAAGCCAATATAACCTAAACCGATCACTGAAATTGTTTCGAATGACATTTTACTACCTTAATTTATTTTGCTAATTCATTTAAAATTCTTTGACAAGCCTCACCATCACCATATGGGTTATGGGCAAAGCTCATTTCTTTGTATGCTGCTTCGCTAGTAAGAAGCTCATTTAAATTAGATTCAATCGCATCAATGTCTGTACCAACCAACTTAACCGTTCCAGCATCAACTGCTTCAGGGCGCTCGGTTGTATCGCGCATAACCAGCACAGGCTTGCCTAATGAAGGTGCTTCCTCTTGAATCCCACCAGAATCTGTCAAGATTATATGGGCTCGACTCATCAAATATATAAAAGGTAAATACTGCTGTGGCTCAATCAAATGAATATTTGAAACATCACCTAAGATACGATTTACAGGCTCACGTACATTAGGGTTTAAATGCATTGGGTATAGAATTTGGGATTCAGGGTGTGCTTTTGCAGTAATAGCTAGTGCTTCACAAATTCGTTCAAACCCACCGCCAAAACTTTCACGTCTATGTCCTGTGACTAAAATCAATTTTTTAGATTCATCTAAAATTGGAAATTGATTTTTTAGTGTCGCGTTTAAGTCTTCATCATTTTCAATTTTATCTTTAACCATCAATAACGCATCGATAACGGTATTGCCCGTTACGATGATATTCTTTGGTTCAAAATTTTCTTTAATAAGATTTTGCTTAGATGTTTCTGTAGGAGCGAAGTGATATTTAGTTAACACGCCAGTTAAACGACGATTCGCTTCTTCTGGCCAAGGGGAGTAGATATTCCCAGTACGAAGCCCTGCTTCAACATGTCCGACTTCAATTTGTTCATAATATGCAGCTAGGCTTGCTGCAAAAGTTGTGGCTGTATCACCATGTACGAGCACTACATCCGGTTTAAACTCCTGTAAAACGGTTTTTAATTCTTGTACAATTCTTGCTGTTACGTCATTTAATGTTTGACCTGCTTTCATTAAATTCAAGTCGTAATCTGGTTTTATTTCAAATAACTCTAATACTTGGTCAAGCATTTCCCTGTGCTGTGCTGTAACACAACACTTTGCTTCAAATCGTTCATCAGATGCTAAAGCGTGAACCAAAGGTGCCATTTTAATAGCTTCTGGTCTGGTACCAAAAACAGTAAGAACTTTCTTTTTTGTCATTACTTTTCGACCTAATATTGAACAATTCCTAGAACTAGAAATTGAATTACTACTCATTTACACCTCAACCATTAAACCCAAGCTGAGACACTTTTAAACCATTTTGAGACAGTCAAACCTTCACTATCCCTTGTAAAACCTAGGTTTCGTGCTTTTTCTTAAAACAGTCCCAATAGGCTCTTTTTTTTCTTTTTTCTTTTCTTTGTTTAATCTTCTTTTCTAACGAAATGCCTGATTAAAACAATCATTACCGCTAACATGCCGCCTAGCATTGTGCCTAATACACAAATCAAGGCTCGTTTAGGACCTGCTTTTTCTTCTGGGACTAATGCTGGGTCAATGGTTTTAAATACGTATTCTTCACGTACTTCAGCAAACATAATTGTTTTAGTTTGCTCTTCAATTAGCTGGTAAAGTATCGTGCGAATATCTGCAACATTAGTTTGGGCTATCTGAGTTTCTAGAAATGCGGTACTGCGCTGAGCTTCTGCCACATCGCGCTGTTTCATTTCTAAGTTGATATCTTCTACTAACCATTTAACCCACTGTTGGGCAACTGATGGTGATAAATGCTCTACCGACACTTTCACCATGCCGGTTTCTTTATCACTATTAATAGCGATAGCTTTATTAAATTCTTTGTAGGCTTCCTGCATTGAAGGTTCAGGCTTAAATGGGGCTTTAACCTCACGAATCCATTTGTTGTTTTTAGCATCAAACATTTCAGCATCATACACTAGTGTATCTGATGCCATGTCCCATTTTTCAGCCGCCATGAGGTCGGTAAGAATATTATGCTTTTGAATAAACTCACTGGTAAATTGACGTGATTTAACCACTTCTATCGCCATTTGAGTTTTGTCAACACCACCGCCACCACCAAGGTTGATGCCAGCCATACTTGCAAGACCGCCAAACTGTCCAGCAAGTGCGGCTAAACCACCGCCACCTTGTTCCCCGTCTGCCGGTGAAAGTAGCGCTTCTGATTTATAAGTATTTGGTTGACTAAGTGCAAACAAAACAGAACCAACAGCGAAGACAGCAGTTACTGCAATGATCAACCATTTGCCTTTCCAAATTACTGAAAATAGCTCTCGTAAATCGATTTCATCATCTGCAACAACTTGCGGAGTCGAAGTAAAATTAGCATCTGTGTAATTTTTTGGTATTTGGTTTTTCATGTTTGTTATTAATAGATTTACAGCGATGCTTACTTTGTATTAGCTTAGGCTGTAAATCTAGTTTTTATCCCTGTAATTAATTGGTTGACGCGGTTTAGGATTTTAAAACAAAATTTTACAAGCCTGAAATCGTTGCCAATGCAACCGCAGAGTTATAGACAATTTGTGTCACTTGAGTCCAAAGGGTTAAGTTATCTTTGTACTCAGTATCAAGCGGTACAATAACAGTATCTCCGGCACTTAAAGCGGCCTTGCTGCTAAACCAGAAGCTTTGTTTTGGCATCATTACCGAGCCGTCTGCTTTAATGATATAGGTTCTACCGTCATCAGCACGTTCTCTTGGGCCACCTGACATAGATAAGTATTGGTCTAAAGTCGTGCCTTCTTTAAATCTATGAGTTGACGGGTGCTGTACTTCGCCCATAACAGACACGATTTGTTTCGTGGTAGGCACATACAAAATATCTTTATCTTCAAGTTGTATATCTGCTTGCTCTATTCCCACTTGAATTGCATTTAGATCTACAACTAAACGGCCAACTGCTTGAATATTTTCTAAGTCCGTAAGCATTAGCTGTGCTTCAGAGTAATTAACTACCGTGCCGTCTTTCGACACACCACGGGTTGCAATATCACGACGTAATTGGTCAGCAAGCTTCTTAATTTCAAGTTGCTCTTGTTGCTTTACTGATTCTCTAACAAAAACCGCAGCAGTAGGGAAAGCGAAGTCAGTAAACCCACCTGCGCGTTGCATAACATCGGCAAGCGTTTCGCCTCTACGAATGTTATACAACCCAGGAAATTTCACTTCACCTCGGATTTCAATCGATTTACGCTCTTGCCATTCTGGAGTTGTTAGTACGACCAACATATCACGGCCTTCTAATAACAAATCATCAGATGGAAGGTGATTTATGGCATTATTAATATTGACGTGTATATGGTTGATGTCTGAAAGCGAATCAGAATTTTCAGTTCGGGTTAATTCAGCTCTATTTGTATAAGCACCTTCAACTAAACCACCTGCAGCAACAAGTAAATCACTGACTTTTGCATTAGTTGCTAATGGGTATATACCGCCATTTTTAACTTTGCCAGAAATGGCAACTACTTGAGCTTTTTCTAAAGGGCTACTTTGCTGTGATAACTTGCTAATAATAGGAAATAACAACTCTTCACGGCTCATTGAGCCACTTAATTTAATTAAGTCTCTGTCATCAAATAAATTAGATAACATTTTACTGACTTCATCACCGATAAGTTGTTCTTGCTCATTTAGTTCCTTATCAGAACCAGGAATAACTATTCCACCGATTGAAGCTTTATGCATCATTGAACCAGCAGCATCAATATTCATTGACTTAAAACCAGCTTTAAATAAGTCGTTGCCAATAAGTGAGTCACTGCTTAATGATTTTATTTTTTTTGCTCTATTTTGAACTAATTTATTTAATTCATAACGATTTATCGATGAATCATCATAATTAAACAAAATGACTTTATCTCTTGGACTTAAAGCAATATTTTCTGACTGAACCTGCTGCGAAATGGCTTTACCTGGTGAAAATTGTAGTACTTCAATTTTACCAAACTTGTTCACTTCACGAATGATTAATGCGTAGTTCAAATCGGCAGATATGGCTAAATCCCCCCAAATGGTAGGTAACAGATCGTTAACCTTCTGTCCCTGATACCACTGGTACTTACCAGGTCGTACAACCGCACCAACAAGGGTTACTGCATCTTCATATTGCATAGAAGCACTTTTTACACGAATAAAATCACCCGCTTTCGCTAGCTTGCTAGCTGCTTTTGCTGATGTTAAGTCAACATTGACGATGGTTTTTAAACCGTTGTGATTATATCGCTCAATGCTGCTTCGCTTGGGATATGCACCGGGGTTAACACCTGCAGCCATTTTGACCACATCATCAATAGTTTCATTGCTCTTAATTTCATAAATGGCCGGACGTCTAATTTCACCGGTAATACTTACTCGTCCACCGACTGATGGAATGAAAACTACATCACCAGAACGTAAATTAATATCTTTTGATGCATCACCTTTTAGCAGCAGATCATATAAATCAAAGCTACCAACTAACTGCCCCTGACGTTTTACTTGAATATTACGTAAACTACCTATTTCATTTACGCCACCAGCTGCAAACAGAGCTTGTGTAATGGTAGATAAACTAGAGACAGTATACGAACCAGGTTTATAGGCATCACCAGCGATAAAAATGCGAATAGAACGTAATTCACCTAGGGTAATATTTGATTCAATACCGATCATTTGTTTTTGAATTCGCTCGCCTAGATACTCGCGTAATTCAGAAAACGTTAGCCCCACAACCGATATAGGCCCCAATTCTGGGAATTGAATATTGCCATCACGACCGATTGTTAAACTGTATTCTCGGTTGTCTTTACCATAAAGCTGTACATTTAATGTATCTCCAGGACCAACCATATAATCACTGGGGACCGGAATATCTGAAATAGGCGAAAATGTCATTGGCTCGCCAGCAAACATGTCATAACCAAAAAATGTTAATTCATCTTTTTTACTATCTTCTTCAAAGTTCAGGTTATTTTTTTCGTTTTCTTTAGCACTTAATTGCTCTTTGCTACTGGTATAGCGTTCAGGCATTTCGGTTGCTTGTTGAAACTGGTTTGATTGACTTGTTTGACCAGAAAGTGCAGAAGGGTCTATGCCGTATTGTTTAGCAAGCCTTTGTTGCTCAGAGGCAGGTAAGGTTTTAAATTGCTCTATCATTTGTGGAGAGGGGGTTACAGCTTGAATAGGTGCGCTGATAACTAAAGTCGCACTCAGTGCCGCTATTGCGAATATTTTAATCTTCTGTAACACCATGTATCTCCAAGTAAATAATAGCAAATGAATTTTTGAGCTAAAAATTAATTATAAAAAAATAATCTTATATGTGTTATTTGTTTTGATGTTTGCATTTTTTGCTAATTAGACTGATTGCAATCATGCTTAATTCTAATTCGGGCACGCTACCGATCCGCGTGGCGGGCATTGCCCTGATTCAGTACATCCTGTACTTCACCCTTCAGGCCAGCTGAAGCTGTTAATCATTGTTCCCGACAATGATTTTCGGCTTATAGCTAAACGAATGAAACTGTTCATTCGATGCCCTTCAGACACGCTACCGATCCGCGTGGCGGGCATTGCCCTGATTCAGTACATCCTGTACTTCACCCTTCGGGCCAGCTGAAGCTGTTAATCATTGTTCCCAACAATGATTTTCGGCTTATAGCTAAACGAATGAAACTGTTCATTCGATGCCCTTCGGGCACGCTACCGCCCATAGATTACGGCTTCTAACGTGCCCTTCAATAAATGAAATTCTAATTTTGATTGAAACTAAAGGTCAGTGCTAAGCTATATACTGACTTCTTACTTATACGAACTTATACGAACTTATTTTTACTAAATGCAACTGTGGTTAAATAGCAACCTTTAGTAAAAACACGTTATGTTACCCTATATTTTTTGTACCTAAATAAGTCATTTTAAAAAACTGAATCTCCTGCACATAAAACCTGGCATTAAAACAAAACATCAACACTATTACGTAAAAAATTAACGCTTAGCGTTCATTAAATTTTCTTAATGCTACTACTATCTACACACATTCTTTTTTGTTGCCCCATGATATTAAACAATACAAAACAGCGTTTTTGGGCATTCTTTTCTTCAAAGATGGCTTCTAAGTCTACAAATGGCCCGTCAGTAAATTGGACTTTGTCTCCTGCGATTAAATCACTTTCAACATCAGGCTTGTGAACTGAAACTCTGTTTTTTATTGCTTGTATAATTCGATCATCAATGGGAGTCATGGTTTCGCTACAGCCAATGATACGACTGGCACCTCGAGTTGAATGTATGCGGCTGACACTGACTTCTAAGGGATCAAAATAGATAAACAAATAACATGGGAATAGCGGGACATCGACGAGTTTGGTCTTTCCGTTTGAGGTTTTCTCTTCTTGAATGATAGGTAAGTAACTTTCGACTTGTTGTAATGCTAAGTTTTGTTGCGCTCTAACTTCACCGCGCGGCTTACAATATAACAAATACCATGACTTCATTTTCTACTCACTTAATATCATTCAAGGTAACGTCCATTATCACCAAGCGCAGTATTTTATCAAAGCCAGTAAGCTAAGTGAAAGCTTTTTGATATTTAATATTTCAAATGCTGCAAATTGATACGAAAGTGTTCAATTGTATTACTTATGTGGCGTCGTAAGAGGGCTTTCAATGAACAATAATAAAAAACCGTATCAAGATTAGATACGGTTTAATCATAAAGAGTAACTTAACTAATACAACTAATAATAAAACCTATTTTGTTTCAGGCTGTGGCGGATAGTTCAACATCACTTGTGAAATCGCCGAGTTGATGATTTGTACTCGCTCTTCTGGGGTGTTTTTATTGCGGATAGTATCTGCAACACTGCCGCGCCATACTAAATTGCCGGTTTTGTTATCGATTAAATCAACAATTAAGGTGCCGACTTCGTATTCACGTACTGTGGTTTGGGTGTTCATCCCTGCTCCGCCCCAGCCACGACGACCATAATATGGGTAGTAACCAAAACTGGTATTGAAGGTGTCGACATTAATTTTTTTATCGACTTTAGTTAAGTAGTTAACCAGTAAGTCAGCTTCAGTAATGTCTGCTTTTGTTAAGCCTTTTTGCCCAAGTTCGTTGTTAACAGCATCGCGAACACGTTGGTCCATTAAGCCATCCAGATGATAACTTGCATCTTGGTTTTTCTTTTCGACCCAAGAGTAGGTTTTATATTGGTCAAATGAAACGGCTGGATCAAAATCGGTATTGGTTTTTAAGGTACTACATGCACTTAATGCTAAAACCGCTGCAGCAACAAATAACTTTTTCATAATAACTCCGAATAACAACCCAAACTGGCTGTTTCTGTATTAAATACATTTTAATGAGGCTAATAAATAGCTTACCTAGCTAAACTATAATCATCAACTGATAATATTAACAATAGTCGCTTTAGCCAGTTTTCTAAATGTTTAACAGCAAGCTTTATCCTTAACCACAGCGAAAATGATTCTTACCTAGTGGATGGGCTTAGTTAATGAGCTTAGTGCTCGCCAATAAGATAACAGCTAGATTATCCGCTAGAGGGGTCGTTTGCTGCTTTAGCCAACTCAGTTAGTTTGTTAAACTGTGTGTATTGATTATTTATTGTAAAGTACAAGTGAACCTATGCGTATTGATCCTAATGTTTCTTTAGTTTATAGCACCGATGGCGGTAAAATTGCTCAAGAAAAGCCAACAGAGCAAATTCCAGTAGGTGACGGCATTGTCCGCATCCATAAAGACAGTAAAGGCCGTAAAGGAAAAGGCGTTAGTATCATTAAAGGGCTTGGGCTTGATGCTAAAGCGTTAAAAGCCTTAGCGCAAAAACTTAAAAAACAATGTGGTTGTGGCGGTACGGTAAAAGAGTTCAATATTGAAGTGCAAACTGATGACCGTGAAAAAATCAAAACCTTGCTAGAGAAAATGAACTATACGGTCAAACTTGCTGGTGGTTAAGCCTACGCTAATGCTTACATTTAATATTAGTATTTGCCTAAGTCTAAGTATTAGCAATCGCCAATCAAGCTTAAATCACAACCTCGGGTTTAAGGGCATTTAAGTATGTATGTTAAATTGACACCTAGTTTTT
This sequence comes from Shewanella sp. 3_MG-2023, assembly GCF_030548765.1. NCBI lineage: Bacteria > Pseudomonadati > Pseudomonadota > Gammaproteobacteria > Alteromonadales > Shewanellaceae > Shewanella > Shewanella sp. 3_MG-2023. The sequence goes on from NZ_JAUOSH010000026.1 coordinate 42,682, forward strand.
CAAAAGGATAAATAATGGACAGTTTACAAGGTCATCTGTTAATTGCTATGCCCTCTTTAGATGAGTCTTTTTTTGAGCGTGCTGTCATTTATATTTGCGAGCATAACGATAAAGGCGCCATGGGCGTAATGATCAATCGGCCAACCAATATCGTTATTGATGAGCTGCTAGAGCAAATTGGCTTAGCTAAAAAAGTGCAATTAAGCCTACCCCTTGAAGAATCGGTAGTTTTAGGCGGCCCAGTTGATACCGACAGAGGCTTTGTATTGCATACGCCACAAACTGATTGGGTTAATAGTGAGCCCGTAAGTGAATTTTGCATGCTAACCACATCACGAGATGTGCTTAATGCCCTAGGTACTGAAGAGTCGCCAAAACAATTTATTGTCGCTCTAGGCTATGCTGGTTGGAGCAAAAACCAGTTAGAAGAAGAGTTAGCTGAAAACACCTGGTTAACTATTGAAGCCACACCCGAACTCGTTTTTAACCAAGACTATAATCAGCTTTGGACTCAAGCCACCAAACAATTAGGCTTTGATATTTGGCAAATATCATCACAAGTTGGTCACTCTTAAGCTTTTAAAACTCGCTAATACACCAATTAATGTTTATAAACGCCAAGTATTCATCTTCAATTGCTGTCAGTTAATCAATTGGCTTTGCAACTGTCGATACTCATTATTACGATTATCCAGAGAACAACATGCAATCTAAAACAGTATTAGGCTTTGATTTTGGCACCAAAAGTATCGGTGTTGCGGTTGGCCAGGAAATCACGTCAAGTGCGGCACCAATTTCGGCCATAAAAGCCAATGATGGCATCCCTAATTGGGATGAAATTGAAGCGGTACTAAAAGAGTGGCAACCTGATTTAGTCGTTGTTGGTTTACCGCTTAATATGGACGGTACCGAACAAGAGATGACTCAGCGGGCGCGAAAATTTGCCAATCGCATTAGTGGCCGCTTTGGGGTAAAAGTGGTCACTCAAGATGAGCGCCTCACCACCACAGACGCCAAAGCAAGACTATTTGAATTAGGCGGCTATAAAAAGCTCACCAAAGGCCAAGTTGATGCAGTATCTGCAGTCCTGATTATCGAAAGCTATTTCGAAAACCAGTATTCATAACTAGCTTTAAATTCTAGACACAAAAAAGGAGTCAACTGACTCCTTTTTTATTGTTCACCATTGCATTAATTAAAGATAAGGCTTCACCAGATTGGCCATCATATTGATATGGTCATCATTATCATTTAAACATTCAATGTAGCGGAATTTTTTACCACCGGCATGTTCAAATACTTCGCGGTTCTCACCTTTTATTTCTTCTAATGTTTCTAAGCAGTCTGCGCTAAATGCAGGGCAAACAACTGCGATATCGGTAATGCCTTGGCCTGGTAACGCTTCCATGGTGGCATCGGTATAAGGCTGTAACCACTTGGCTTTACCAAAACGTGATTGGAAGGTCATCACATATTCGTCTTCCGTCAAACCTAGTTTTTCGACCACTAAGCGAGTACTTTTAACGCAAAAACAATAGTAAGGATCGCCTAAATGCAGATTACGTTCTGGCATACCGTGATAAGACAACACTAGCTTTTCCGGTTTTCCATTTGCATCAAAATCCGCTTGAATTGATTTAGCTAATGCATCAATAAAGTTAGGATCGTCATGGTAGGTATTAATAAAATGCAGCGCTGGAATATAGCGCCATTTACATAGCTCTTTGGCAATAGCATCAAAGGCTGACGCAGTGGTAGGTGCGGCATATTGAGGATAAAGCGGTAAAACAATAATCTTATCAATTCCGTCTTTGTGCATTTGCTGTAACACACTTGGGGTTGATGGGTTACCGTAACGCATGGATAAATGCACTGATGCATCGACATCGTGCTGCTTAAACAAGGCATCAAGCTTGGCCTGTTGACGTAAGCTAATATCCATTAAAGGCGAACCATCTTTGGTCCACACTTCTTTGTAAAGTGCTGCAGATTTTGCTGGGCGCACTCTTAAAATAATCCCGTGTAAGATACACATCCACACTAATTTAGGGATTTCGACTACCCGAGGATCAGATAAAAATTCTGCGAGGTAGCGACGAACGGCTGAGGCGGTAGGTTCATCAGGGGTGCCTAAATTCATTAACAGCACACCGGTTTTGCCACGGGTTTTGTGGCCGACTTCTTTACTTAATCCAGAAAATTTGAACAAGATTGACTCCGAGAAAAGTGATTATTGATGATGCCCGATTAAATATTTATTACTTAAGGCATCATCCAATAACGGCTATTTGTCATGCTAATAATAGCCACGCAAATTTATCTGCAAGCTTATGCTTTATTAGCAATATTATTATTTATAGCACTGACTCTATCGCTTTTTTCAACTCTTCGCTATCTGGTTTTACTCGAGAGTTGAATTGCTGCACACTTTCACCGTCTGCGCTAACAAGGTATTTATAAAAATTCCATTTAGGCGCTGCTGATTTTTCACCTAAATAAGAAAATACCGAGTTAACATCGCTGCCTCTGACTGCAGAGGTCGACACCATGGTGAATGTCACGCCGTAATTTAAAAAACACACATCTGCGGTTTTGGCTTCATCATCTTCTTCTTGAAAGAAATCATCCGATGGAAAACCAATGACCACTAAATCATCTTTATATTGCTGATGCAGCGCTTCAAGTGCTTTAAATTGCGGTGTAAAACCGCAGTTACTGGCGGTATTAACAATTAATACTGGTTTACCTGCGGTTAACTCACATAAATCGACCGTATCTTCAGAATGTAATTTTCTGGCTTCTACATTAAGGTATTCAGGACAGCTATTAGCCATTGAATTCGTTGAAAAAGCACTAAAGCTTAAACCGATTAAGCCTGCTGATAATAAGAGTTTGTTCATTTTGATTCCTTTCCAACATATATCTAAAATAATCTATTTAAGGTAAATCATACTTGCGGCTTTTGCTTTAACGCCACTTTGACAAAAAGTTTTGACTACACAGGCCACAAGTACATATACGTTTTAATAAGCGTATCAGATCAAACTGATACACTGGGCTTAGAAATAAAAGCCAACATTAATATTGAGCCGAGAATGCCAAGCGGTATCACCATTATCAATGCCAATCCCATCGCCACCAGCAAACCACATATTCTTGCCAGCAATCCAGTCGACATATGAATAAAACTTACCGGCAGCAATCATACAACCGGTGACATTTTGAATAGAGTCATCTAAGCCTTCACCAGAAGCGACCACCTGACTGTAATCGTTGTAACAGTTTAATTGGCTAATCGGGCCCCAATCCACATCAATTTGACGCGATAAGTTCAACGTTACCACATCGGCTTTAGCGGCAATGTCAAACGGCGCGGCAAAAGCAGCTAAGGTGATGCGGTTGCTGTTGTCTAAATCATAGTCATAATGAATATACTGAGTTTGTAATTGCCATTGCTGCCAATCTAACTGCCAATGTACAGCTGCAGTAATACTTGTGGTATCTTCGCCTTCAGCTGCATTTTCAAAGCCATCTGGTACATATTCTAAATTACTATATTGAAATGACGCGCCAAGTTTACTCTTAAACTCATCACCTATGGTTTTTTCAATGCGTAAGTTTAATTGGCCGGCTTCTTGATAAGGAGAGTCTTTTGTTGTGCCAACATCAAATGAGTAACGATCGAAGCGACTGCCATCACCATACTCATCATTAACAAAGTATGCGGCATCATAACGCCAGCCATTGCCTTGGTATTGATAATGAATACCGGCATCATAATCATCTTCTAAGCCTAGATAATAAGTCGCCCCAAACCAAAATGAGTGAGAAGCCACTGGCATAACGCCAAATGGCACTTGCGTGACGCCCACTTGCACCTTTTGGTTTTCATCAAATTGATAACCCATATAAGCATGGTGTACCACATCCATATACTCATACCAGCGGTATTGGGCTGAGGCAAATAAGCCACTGTCTGACTTGTAATTTACATCAGCTCTAAACAGTTCAAACTCAAGCGTGCCATTACCATCAGCGTAATCTTGCCAACCATAATTTACCCTTACTGCCCCACCAATATCGAGCTCATCATTAATACTGACAGCCTGAGCCGAAGATGACATAAGTGTAAATGCCGCTATTAGCGATGTTGCTAATACGTTTTTTTTGAAACTAAACATGGGATCCCTAGGGGGGGTAATTGGTTGGATTGTTATTATAGCAAATTAGCAGACTGTAAATGGTAAGTATTTGTAACGTTAAAAAAGGCCTAGGCTTACGCCTTGGCCTTTTTATAAAATATTTAATAATATCAATGGAGATTAACACTAATGTGAACACATAGTTAAAAGCACAACCAACATTAGCCGTTAATTCATATCAAATGTCACCCCATCCATCATGCCTGACGAGTTAGCTTCATTACTTTGCAGTTTAATCATTAAGCGTAAATCATTGGGTGAATCAGCGTGATGTAATGCATCGGCATAGCTAATCTCTTTTTCAAGATATAAATCCAACAAGGCTTGGTCGAATGTTTGCATGCCCTGCTCTCTTGATTTAGCCATGGTTTCTTTGAGTAAATGCAGCTCATTGTTAGCAATTAAACTGGCTATACGTGGGGTATTAATTAACACTTCGATTGCTGCCCTACGGCCACTACCATCAGATTTTGCCACTAATTGCTGCGCCACAATACCGCGAAGGTTTAATGATAAATCAAACAATAGCTGGTTATGCTTGCTCTCAGGCACTAAATGCATAATACGGTCTAACGCTTGGTTAGCGTTGTTAGCATGCAAGGTCGCCATACATAAGTGACCTGTTTCAGCAAATGTTAAGGCAAATTCCATGGTTTCTTGAGTACGAATTTCACCAATCAAAATCACATCGGGCGCTTGACGCAGCGAACTTTTAAGCGCGGCATCAAATGAATCAGTATCAATACCGACTTCTCGCTGGGTGATAATACTTTTGCGATGGTCATGAACAAATTCTACTGGGTCTTCTATGGTCAAAATATGCCCGCGAGCATGGGCATTACGATAACCCACTAATGCTGCCAGCGAAGTTGATTTACCAGTACCAGTGCCACCCACCATGATGATCAAACCACGTTTACTCATCACCAAGTCTTTAAGGATCGGCGGTAGTTTTAAGTCATCAACTTCAGGAATTTTGGTTTCAATTCGGCGCATCACGCAGCCGGGTGATTCACGTTGCCAAAAAGCACTGACACGGAAACGGCCTAAATCTTTTGCAGCAAAAGCAAAGTTACATTCACGAGACTCGTGAAACTCCTTCTTTTGCACCTCTGTCATTAAGGATTCAACAAACTCTAATGACTGCTCAGGGTTAAAGCTATTATCCGATAGTGGTCTTAGCTCACCATCAATTTTGGCGCTGGGCGGAAAGCCTGCAGTAATAAATAAATCTGAAGCCTTTCTGTCAACCATTACCTTTAAAAAAGGATGCACATCCATTTTACTTTCCTTTAAAAGTTAGCTTGTTTGTTAGAGCTTTTTGACATGGCATCATCACGGCTAATAAGGCCGCGATTGACTAGGTTTTGTAGACACTGTTCAAGGGTTTGCATTCCATGAGACATACCCGTTTGAATAGCTGAATACATTTGTGCGACTTTATCTTCACGAATAAGGTTACGAATAGCTGGCGTGCCCATCATAATTTCGTGAGCTGCCACTCGGCCGCCGCCAACCTTTTTAATTAAGGTTTGCGATATAACCGCCTGCAAAGATTCAGACAACATAGTACGTACCATGTCCTTTTCGCCTGCAGGGAATACATCAACAATACGGTCAACGGTTTTAGCCGCTGAGGTGGTATGCAAGGTGCCAAAAACCAAGTGACCGGTTTCTGCTGCTGTCATTGCTAAGCGAATGGTTTCAAGGTCACGCATCTCACCCACAAGAATAACATCGGGATCTTCACGCAGTGCACTTCGAAGCGCCGCTTCAAAACTATGGGTATGTTTATGCACTTCACGTTGGTTGACCAAACATTGCTTATTTTGGTGCACAAATTCTATTGGGTCTTCAATGGTCAGAATATGGTCATGGCGTTCATTATTAATATAATCCACCATCGCCGCTAGTGTTGTAGACTTACCAGAACCTGTCGGCCCTGTTACTAAGACTAATCCACGAGGGAAGCTTGAAATCTTTTTGAAAATTTCAGGAGCGCCTAACTGCTCAAGTGATAATATATCGCTGGGAATGGTACGGAAAACGGCACCAGCCCCACGGGATTGGTTAAATGCGTTAACACGAAAACGGGCAAGGTTTGGCACTTCGAACGAGAAATCGATTTCTAAATGTTCTTCGAAGTCCTTACGCTGTTTATCATTCATGATGTCATAGACTAATCCATGAACAGCTTGATGGTCTAATGCGGGTAAGTTGATTTTTCTCACTTCACCATCAACGCGAATCATCGGAGAAACACCGGCAGAAAGGTGTAGATCTGATGCATTGTGCTTTACACTAAAGGCAAGTAACTCAGTTATTTCCATGACTAATGACATCCATTCAAACAAATCAAAACAATATGACAACAATAGCAGACCGAATATCAATCGCCCAGAGCCAAATTGCACAAGCGACGCAAAATTGTTCACGTAATAGTGAAGAAGTCACCTTACTTGCCGTCAGTAAAACTAAGCCCATATCGGCTATTATTGAGGCTTATCAAGCAGGCCAGCGCTGCTTTGGTGAAAATTATGTCCAAGAGGGCGAAGAAAAAGTCCTCGCACTAAAAGATGACTATTGTGATATTGAGTGGCATTTTATCGGCCCTTTGCAGTCCAACAAGTCGCGTATTGTTGCCGAGCATTTTGATTGGATGCACACTTTAAGTCGTGAAAAAATCGCTAAGCGCCTCAATGACCAAAGACCAGCAGGTAAAGCGCCGTTGCAAGTGTGTATTCAAGTTAATATCAGTGAAGAGGCATCAAAGTCAGGGGTGATAGCGACCGAGGTTAGCGCTTTAGCTAAGGTGATAGCATCGCTCCCTAATTTGACTTTACGAGGCTTAATGGCCATACCGACTGCCACCAGCGATATCGCTCTGCAACGCCAAGAATTTGCCAAACTGCAACAGCTTTTTGCGCAGCTAAAAAGCCAATACCCTGACATTGACACCCTATCAATGGGCATGAGTAATGATCTGGCGGTGGCGATTGAGCATGGCTCTACCATGGTCAGAATTGGCACCGCAATATTTGGCGCTCGAGATTACCCATAAACCCTAAAGGCCAAAAACGCCAAATCATTAATTAAAATTTATCCGCTACTGCTTGTATTAGTAAGCAATAGCCCAAACATTAGTAAATAAGCAATTAGCAAATAACAGCCGACATAAAAATTAAAAGTGATCCTTAATATGACTCAAGCAAAAGTATGTTTTATCGGTGCAGGCAATATGCCCCGCTCAATTATCAGTGGTTTAGTCAGTAATGGTTACCCAGCAGATCGTATTCACGCCACCAATCCCAGTGTTGGTAAATTAGATGCGTTAAAAGCCGATTTTAATATTGGTGTATCTCACGACAATATTGCTGCTGCAGATGATGCAGATGTGATTGTGCTCAGCGTAAAACCGCAGTTAATGCAAATGGTGTGTGAACAACTAAGTCAGTTAGATTTATCAAAAAAGTTATTAATCACTATCGCTGCAGGCATTCCTGCGGCGCGCTATGTCGATTATTTTAAGCAACCGATTAACCTTATTCGCACTATGCCTAATACACCAACGCAAATTGGCGTGGGTATGACAGGCTTATACGCCGATGAATCCATTTCAGCAGAGCATAAACAAATTTGCGAAACCTTAATGATAAGTGGTGGCAAAATAGTTTGGGTTGAAAAAGAAGACGAGCTTAACCAAGTGATTGCATTAGCTGGCAGTTCACCGGCTTATTTTTTCTTGTTTATTGAGTCTATGATTGACCATGGCATTAAATCTGGCATGGATGAAACCACAGCCAGAGCGCTTGCCCAGCAGGCGGCATTAGGCGCGGCGCAAATGGTGATTCAAAATCCACAACTTTCATTAGCAACCTTGCGTAATAATGTTACCTCAAAAGGCGGCACTACAGCTCAAGCGGTTGAAACCTTCGAACAAGGCGATTTACGCGGTTTAGTGGATAAAGCTATGACAAACTGCATAAAACGGGCACAAGAAATGGCAAAAACATTTTAAACAAACGATATTTAATGGAAAATAGCCCGTGAAGATAATTTTCAGTTCAATTTTAGATCAACTTCAGATCAACTAAGGCACACTCAATGAATGCACTACATTTCTTAATCGATACCGTTTTTGGTCTTTATCTTATGATAGTCCTGCTGCGCTTTTGGCTACAATTAGCCAGAGCTGATTTTTACAATCCATTTAGCCAGTTTGTGATTAAAGCCACTCAACCTATCATAGCCCCAATGCGCCGTGTATTGCCGTCTATGGGCAGTATTGATACCGCATCAATCGTACTGGCCTTATTGGTGGTATTTATAAAATATTCAATACTTACCGCTATGACACCTGCTGCGCTATTTGACCCATTAATGCTTGGTGTTCTTACTGTGGTTTCAGTATTAAAAGAAGCTGGAGTATTACTGTTTTGGGTACTCATTCTGCGCGCACTGCTTAGCTGGTTTAACCAAGGTCACAACCCGATTGTGAGGGTAATGGATCAACTTACCGAACCCTTTTTAGCCCCTGTTCGTCGTATCCTGCCTCCTATGGGTGGTTTAGACTTATCGGTGATGTTAGTGCTGATTGCAATGAACTTCCTTAATATTTTGTTAGCGCAATACATTCCATTTTGGGCTCAGGTTTAAATTTCATGTTTTACGTTTTAACCTCCGAGCGAGCTTAAGCTGATGCCTGTCGTTATTCAGCAACAGAGTAACCTGTTGCTGAACCTTTATATTCAGCCTAAGGCCAGCCGTGATAAAATTGTGGGCTTACATGGTGATGAAATAAAAATCGCCATCACAGCCCCGCCAATCGACGGTAAAGCCAATAGCCACCTGATAAAGTATTTAGCCAAAGCCTTTAAAGTGCCAAAGTCTGATGTGATGCTTCTAAAAGGGCTTCAAGGCCGTCATAAGCAAGTGAAGATACTTAGCCCGTTAAAGATCCCGCCTGAAATATCGCAGATAATAGCCCAATGCAACTAAGCATCGATTAGTGAAATCATCCATTATTGAAATCATCCATCAAAATGATCCAATTACGGGTGATCTGGCTAAAAATTCTCTATACTTAAGTCTACATTCCAATTAGTGAATCAACTCTTTCGTCGCGACGATTAACTAACCTAGGGCTAAACTAACCCGCTAGGTCAATTAAGCCAGTTGTTAGCAACACAGAGTCGATCAAGGATTTAGATTATGTTTCGCACCCTTTTATGTAGCTTTGTCATTTTAATGAGTACCCTAACGACCGTTCAAGCAGAACAAAAACAGACTGTCGGTAATTATGATATTCATTACATGGCATTAGGTAGTACCTTTATTACCCCTGCTATTGCCAAAACCTATGGTATTGAACGCAGTAATTACAACGGTATTGTCAATATTGCAGTGTTAGATACCAGTCAAGAAGGTAATCCCGCCGTTGCTGTTGAAATCGCTGGCGTAGCCAACAACTTACTTGATGCACGAATGGATTTAGAGTTTAAAGAAATCCGTGAAGGCGATGCTATTTATTATATCGCCCAAGTGCCATACCGAGACGATCAACAAATCAACTTTAACCTGACGATAAAGTACGGCAATAAGCTCAATACATCGTTAAAGTTCAAACAAAAATTTTATGTGGAATAAGGCTAAACAGCGGCTTATTTCAAATGATTTTGCACTTTTAACAAGCTAAACCTCAAGGTTTAGCTTTTTATTTAGTTGCGCAAACCATAGCTATTTTATCCTTTGCTGCTGTCTATCAACTCAGTGCTTAGGTATCATTAGGCCAATTTCATTGATGAAAATTTAAATAGCCAGTCAAGGCGAAAACTAAGCCTTTTTTAAGGCTAGATGCCACTTATTTGATGTGAGTTTTAGTTTACTGCAAAGCCTGCTCACCCCATAAGCACTATTTAAAACATCAGCCCCCTTATTTAATAAAAAGGTATTCCATGCAACAGATTGTTTTAGCAAGCGGTAACAAAGGTAAACTAACAGAGTTTGATCAGATGCTAGCCCAATTTGATATTGAGGTTTTACCGCAAAACCAATTTAACGTTCCAGAAGTGGCTGAAACAGGCACCACCTTTATTGAAAATGCCATTATTAAAGCCCGTCACGCTGCAGAAATCACTGGTAAAGCCGCAATCGCAGATGATTCTGGTTTAGAAGTTGATGCCCTTCAAGGCGCACCGGGGATTTATTCAGCCCGTTACGGCGGCGAAGGCGCCAGCGAGCAAGACAACTACCTTAAATTACTTGCTGCATTAGCAGACAAAACACAGCGCAAAGCACGCTTTCAGTGTGTATTGGTTTATATGCGCCATGCTAAAGACCCAACCCCAATAGTTTGCCAAGCGGCATGGGAAGGCACTATAGGATTGAGCCCTCAAGGTGAGCAAGGCCATGGCTACGACCCTATCTTTATTCCACAGGGGTTTGATATTTCGGCTGCCGAGCTTTCAAGTGAGCAAAAAAACCAGTTGAGCCACCGTGGGTTAGCACTTACTTTGCTTGTAGACGCTATGAAAGCCAAAGGGATTATTAAGTAACTATCATGCAATCAGCGAAATTATCTCTGCCACCACTGAGCTTATATATCCATATCCCTTGGTGCGTTCAAAAGTGCCCATATTGTGATTTTAACTCCCATGGTCAGCATGGAGTATTACCGCAACAAGCTTATGTTGATGCACTTTTAGCCGATCTCAATCACGACCTTCACTATGTACAAGGGCGAAAACTTCACAGCATTTTTATTGGTGGCGGCACGCCATCTTTATTTGAAGCCACCCAAATACAGCGCATTCTAGCCGGTGCTGAAGCCGCCATTGGTTTTGAAGATGATATTGAAATTACCATGGAAGCCAATCCGGGTACGTTAGAGCATGATGACTTTGCCGCATATCGCGCTGCAGGGGTGACGCGCTTGTCCATTGGGGTGCAAAGTTTCTCAAAAGATAAACTCAACCTTCTTGGCCGTATCCATGATGAGGATGAAGCCGTTACCGCTGCTAATACAGCCCGTAATGCAGGTTACAACAGCTTTAACTTAGATTTAATGCACGGCTTACCTAATCAGTCATTTGATGAAGCCATGGCCGATATCGATACTGCTGCTGGGTTAATGCCACCGCATTTATCTTGGTATCAACTGACCATAGAGCCAAATACCTTATTTCACTCTAAACCGCCACAATTGCCTGACGATGAAAACTTGTGGCATATCTATGAGCAAGGACAGAAGAAGCTAGCAGCACTTGGCTATGTGCAATATGAAATCTCTGCTTATGCCAAAGATGGATTTCAGTGCAAACATAATCTCAATTATTGGCAGTTTGGCGATTACTTGGGGATTGGCTGCGGCGCCCATGGCAAGATTACTCAACCTGAGCTCAATAAGATTATTCGCACCGTCAAAATTAAGCATCCGAAGGGTTATCTAGCAACGTCAGATTACACCAGTGAAACTACTGAAGTGCTAGCTGAAGATCGCGCACTTGAATATTTAATGAATCGACTCAGGTTAATGACGGCTATCCCTAAAACTGAATTTGAACTGCGCACCGGCTTACCTGTGTCAGAGCTTGATGAAGGTATTGCTAAATCAATTAAAAGAGGCTTATTAACCGAAACTGAGACCCATTGGCAATTAACCGCCAAAGGCCATATGTTTGTTAATGATATTTTGTCGCAGTTTTTAGATTAGCTACTTTATAGCTAGCTGATTTATTAAAGTTATTACTAGCCTATATAACTAGTCTACTTATTACTGGCATATTTATTACTAGCCTATTTATTACTAGCCTATATAAAAGCCTGATGGATTACCTTTATAAACAAGGTTAATGCATTAGGCTTTTTTTGATTTCCTTTGCCCATTAAGCTTGGCGCTTTAAGCAAAGTGCCTGCAAGTCACTAAATAAATCATTTCGCATTTACCCTGTAAATTCAGCAACATTTAAGACACAATTGCTAACATTTCACGTTATACATTTATGCTTGTGTCATTTAGGATATCAATCGATCTCCTGTTCTATTACTTTGCTAACGGAAACCCTATGCGACTAACAACAAAAACGACATTAATAGCCGTTGCTTTAACCAGCTTATTATCAAACGCCGCAATCGCCCACACTGCAGCGCACCAACCTTTAACCAATACAGTAGCCTCCACTAAAACAGCCACCACCGAGTCAGAAAAAGCCAATGAGCTGTTTGAAAGTATGTTCATGGAAAATGTAATGGCTAGCCCGATTTCCCAAACCTATTTACGCATCAAAACTGATTATGACAAATGGGGTGATTTTAGTGATAAATCTGCTGACGAAGACTTAGCCAGAGCTAAAAAGCATTTAAAACAACTTGAAACTATTAATGTTGCTAAGTTAGACAAGCAAACGGCACTTAGCTACAAATTAATGAAACAAGGCTTAGAGCAGCAAATCAGCGATGATAAATGGCGTTACCATAATTACCCTGTAAACCAGATGCGTGGTAGTCATTCGTTTATTGCTACCTTCCTTATCAATCAACATCAAGTTGAAAATGTCAGTGATGCACAGGCTTACATTAGCCGTTTAAACGGTGTAAAGCATGTAACTGAGCAAGTGATCGATGCATTAAAAATTCGCGCCGATAAAAATATTATCGCGCCAAAGTTTGTCTTCCCTTATGTGATTTCAGACAGCGAAAATATTATCAAGGGTGCACCTTTTACTGATACTGAAGTTAAAAGCACCCTATGGGGTGATATTAACCGTAAAATCGAGAAGCTCGATATTACCCAAGCTCAAAAAGATGAATTATTGGCGGCAGCTAAAACAGCCTTAATTAAAAGTGTAAAACCTGGGTATGACAATTTAATCAGCTATTTACATGAATTAGAAGCCAAAGCTGATAGCCGTGATGGGGTGTGGAAGTTACCTTTAGGCGAAGATTTTTATAATACTCGTCTAAATCGTATTACGACGACTGATATGAGCTCTGAAACAATTCATCAGTTAGGTTTAGCAGAAGTTGAACGTATTCATAATGAAATGCGTGCGATCATGAAAAAAGTAAATTATACCGGCAACTTAGCCGAGTTTATGGCTTTCATGCGTGATGATGAACAATTTTATTACCCCAACACCGATGAAGGTAAAACTCGTTACATTACCGAAGCTAAAGACCTAATTGATAATATGGAGTCACGCTTAGGTGAAGTGTTTAATATTAAACCTAAAGCCGGATTAATCGTTAAACCTGTTGAAGCCTTTCGCGAAAAGTCTGCTGGTAAAGCATTCTATGATCAACCCGCACCCGATGGTTCACGCCCTGGCACTTACTACGCCAACTTGTATGACATGAAAGCAATGCCCACTTACCAAATGGAAGCCTTGGCTTATCATGAGGGGATCCCTGGGCATCACATGCAAATTGCCATTGCCCAAGAGCTGGAAGGTATTCCTAAATTTAGAAAATTCGGTGGCTATACTGCCTATATTGAAGGCTGGGGTCTTTATACTGAATACTTCCCTAAAGAAATGGGCTTGTATGCTGATCCCTACTCTGACTTTGGCCGCTTAGCGATGGAGCTATGGCGTGCTTGTCGTCTGGTTGTAGACACAGGGATCCACACTCAACAATGGACTCGTGAGCAAGGTATCCAATACTACGTAGACAACACCCCAAATGCTAAGTCTGATGCCATTAAAATGGTAGAACGCCACGTGGTGATGCCTGGCCAAGCTACTGCCTATAAAGTCGGTATGATTAAAGTGTTAGAGCTACGTGAAAACGCCAAGCTTAAATTAGGTGACAAGTTTGATATTCGTCAGTTCCATACCCTAGTACTGCAAAATGGCCCTGTACCATTAGATGTATTAGAAGCTGAAGTGGACAATTGGATTAATCAAACCAATAAACCTGAGCTATTAAGCCAATCGGCAGACTCAAATCGCGGTTAATCAACCAATCGATTAAGTTATCTAAGGCCACTTTTTAGTGGCCTTCTTTTTGGCTCGTACTAAAGCCTAAGTAATGAAATCTAAGTAATGAGCGCCACTCTATAAATTACCAAGGCAATAACAAGTTCAATAACGAGTGCATTAACAAATGCTATACCCGACAAATATATTCAATTAGCAGCTTAAAAGAGAACAAAAGTACAAAGGCGAGAGAGTAAACAAATTAAGCGCGGATATTATGGGGCAGAAAAAATAACCCCAGCACAATGTCTGGGGTAAACCAATTAAAACTAGGATGATGGTTTCAAAGCCGGCATTGTTCTGATTTTAAAACCTCTGCCAGCAGTGATTCAAAACTTGCGAAGTTGCTGATTTGCACAAAAAGCTGAAAAGGGGTCATTTCTCAACAAGATGCGTGACTCAAATCATTCCGAATCAACTGAAATCTATTGTATTGATTTAAGAACAGAGTTCAAGCAGCTTTTTATACTCCATTAATAACTCAGCACAGAAACAACCTGAGCGTTTTTCAAGCACAAGACAATCAAGTTATTGTTTTTATTGTGCAAATAAAAAAGTCGCAACTTAAGTTGCGACTTTGTTTTAAAATTCGAACAATGTTTCCAGTTTTAGTTACTGACTTAGAAACCCCATTGAATGGCTATTTACGTAATTTGTATAAATGATCAAACTTACCATCCCAATAAGGTGTAGTACCAATATGACCTTTAATAAATTCAATAAATGCACTTACTTTAGGGGCAAGGTGCTTACGTCTTGGGTAAACAGCCTGTAGTGGTAAGTTGTTGGTCAATTGCCAATCAGGTAATAACGGCACTAATGTACCTTGTTCGATTTCATCTTCAAGTAAATAACTTGCTAGGTAGGCAATACCTAAACCGCTAACCGCGGCCGATTTTAATGCTGGTGCATTATCAACCCGGAAGTTACCAGAAACACCAATTTCACAGTAATCATCAGCTTTCTTAAACTGCCACATGCTGTGCTCATGCCACTCACCTTGGTAGACTAGACAGTTATGATCAACAAGTTGTTCAGGTCGAGAAATATTGCCATGTTGGGCAATATATTCTGGCGATGCCACTAATAAGAACTGACACTTCATTAATGGTCTTGCAACCATACCTAATGGTAGCTGCTCAGACATAGTCAAAAGTAAATCTAAACCTTCACTAACCACATCGACTTTATGATCCAGTAAGCTAACTTGTAGCTCAAGCTCTGGATGTCGTGCCATAAACTCAGGTAATGCAGGAATAATATGCATGGTACCAAAAGACTGAGAAATACCGACTTTAAGTACACCACGGGTGGCATCATTTAGATTATGCACACTAGCAACGGCCTGCTCTGCATCACGTAATAACTCCTCACCTTGTATGTAAAGCAAGTTACCCGCTTCAGTTAAACTTAAACTACGTGTAGTACGTTGGATGAGTTGAACCCCAAGTTTATGTTCAAGATCAGCAACCTGAGTACTTACTTTGGACTTAGATATACTCAACCTTCTGGCAGCGGCACTGAAGCTCCCGGCTCTAGCAACATGAGTAAAAATAGCAATAGGTTCTAATAGTTCTAACATTGGAGTCGCCTTAAGCTGTTTACGACATTAAAAATATTTTTTGAGTTCCAAGTAATGTCGCTTATTACAGACAATGCTGCATAAACGCCACCTACTTTATATGGTTCTTTAAACGTTGCGCCACTCACCCAAAAAAAAATTAAATTTCGATAGTCCATTATCATGAATAGCCAACCAAAACTAAAACAACAAGTTAATTGGTTAACGCCATACAGTTTTATAGTTTTAGGAGTATACCAAAAATTGCATAAATGGCTCTATATTTATAATATACAATTTTTTTATCAGAACAAATCTACGATAAACTGTAATATTAATGACATTTTCTCAACTTGAACGGTGGCAATTAGACAAAAACGACTAGCTCGGCTAGCATATCTCGCTACAAAGTAGCGCAAATAACAGATAGTTAACTAGAGCTTGATTGGCGGGTGAAGTTTTTGATTGGTAATTTAAGCAGGAATGGTTTAACCAAAAAGCCCCTGCACAAGGTACAGGGGAAGGTCAGGTGCATTTTGACAATGCTAGAACTTACAAGGTTACCGCTACTCAGTATCTGAGAATGTCGCTAATTCATAAGAAGATAGCTGTGGGATGGATTGACGTAATTCACTTTCAAGCACCATTAACTGCTCAAAGTTACCGCAGACTTTTTTGGCTTTAGCTTCTATGGCCTCTGATTGCTCAGAAATCTGCAATTCAACATCTTCACCGATTCTTTCCATTTTGCTTGAAAAGGCAGTCATTTTTTCATCAAAGCTTCCGCCTTCTGAAGACATCATTTCAGCCCCTAGCGCCATCATAAAACTGCCCATGGAGTTTTTAATCATTTGCTCCATTTCTTGTTCAAACTCTTCATTAAATGCTTCTTCTAACGAAGACTCTGTCGCGCCAAGATAAAACTTATCCCCTTGTTGATATGCTGCTTGGTCAACACGGCTTTGAATTCCAGCTAAAAGCTCATCCAATTTAGCCGCGGTGGCATCGCCAAAAATAGGGGTTAATGCCATGCTCACTGCATCTGTTGCCAAAATAACAGCATCATCAACTAAATCAATTACCTCTGGGATCTGTTTAGATACTTGCTCCGAATAATCAGCTAACAAAGCTGCTTGCTTATCATTTAGTGCAACTTGGTTGCCATCAATATATAACTTTCCAAGTTCGACTCGGTAAACCTCAGCGCCTTTTTCGCTAAAGGATAATTTTTGTGGCTCAACGGTAACATCATAGTTTAAGGTCACGTTGCATTGATTATCTTCAAGGGACATTTTGGCCACCGCAGGCGTCATAGCCCCTGCGGTAAAAATTAAACCAGTTAGTGCAATACTTTTAAATAAACCTTGGGTATTCATTAGCTCTATCCTTGCTGTTAATCGTTATGTAGATAATCAATGGGGCGAGTGGCTAAACTGCTCACTAAGCTACTGCCAACGTTTTGATATCTAGTTTCAATGTTAATTAGACTGATACCAAGTTATTGCACAGGCTGTGCCAAAAACATAAATAAGCTTTTTATCAATAACTTAAAGCAGATAATAACTAATAGGTTTAGCTTTTAGATTTGGATTTATATTAACTATGTGTGAAATAAGCCAAATGTTGGTAATTTTCATCATCGCTATTATATGGGTAGATTTAAGAATAGATGATTTTCAAACTCGTGGATGAGGATACTAAAAAGACAATGGATGATTTCAAGCTTAACATTTGAAAATGGGCATAAAAAACTTGCCCAGCAACATAAGCGAGTTTAAAAAATTGAGCGACCTAATGATTGTGATAAATGCTCAAGCATGCGAGTGCCTGCCAGTGAGTTGCCATTTTGATCAAGTTCAGGCGACCATACGCAAATAGACATGTCCCCAGGGATCACCGCAATAATGCCGCCGCCAACACCACTTTTACCTGGCATACCAACCCGATAAGCAAACTCACCTGCGCCATCATATAAACCTGAGGTAGCAAGCAGTGCATTTAGCTGTCTGGTTTGTACTGGGGTAACGATTTGATCCCCTGCTAGGCTTTTACCGCGATTGGCGAGATAAAACATCGCTTTTGATAAGTCAGCGCAATTCATTTTTAATGAGCAGTAATGAAAATAGCTCTTTAATACTGTATCAACATCGCCGTTAAAATTACCAAATGACTTCATTAAATAGGCAATAGAGGCATTACGGGCACTAAACTGAAATTCTGAATTAGCCACCACTTTATCAAAAAGTATGTGAGGGTTTTCGCTCAGGTTTCTAACCACTTCAAGCAAGTGATGCTTAGGTGCACCAAGGCGCGCTTGAATTAAATCTGCTATCACTAATGCACCAGCATTAATAAATGGATTTCTTGGAATGCCTCGTTCAAGCTCAACTTGAACCAATGAGTTAAACGACTGACCTGAAGGCTCTTTACCTACCCTGCTCCAAAGTTCATCTTCGGAGTACAAACTTAGCGCTAAAGTAAGGCTGAATACTTTGGAGATAGATTGAATGGAAAACGGCTCAAGATAATCCCCAGCGCCAATGGTGTGACCATCTGCGCCAGTGACTGCTATTGCTATTTTGTTTGGATCTACGTCAGCCAATGCTGGAATATAATCTGCGACTTTCCCTAAACCAATAAGTGGCCGAACCTTGTCGACCACTTCATCAAGCAATATTTGCTCAGGCATTAGCTATATTAGCCCCACCAGATGTCGTACAGTGCACTAACTTCAAGTTGTGGCACTTTTTTCGCTTCCCAGAAGGCTTTAACAGCAGCAACATCTTCTTCGGTACATTTACCGATCTCTTGTGTTGCAATAATGCCTTCCCACATTTTATGACCGCCGCCATGGAAACCTAGCTTACGAGGTTCAATGACTTGTTCAATGAACTCATCAACAGCTTTATCAATATCTGCTTCAGAAATTGACTCATCAAAAGTCCAGTTGATATCAAAACCAAATTCTTGGAATTCATCAACGCGTAGTTTCTTACGTAAACGGCGAGTTCGGGTCTTAGCCATGGTTATTTCCTAGTTAGTTGATTAAATAGCTTATTTTAACAATATTTTATTATAATTATGCAATACGTTCGAACATTATGTCCCAAACGCCATGACCTAAACGATGGCCGCGGGCTTCGAACTTAGTTAGCGGGCGATGATCTGGACGTTCAACTACAGTATTGGTTGCTGATTGGTTTTTATAACCTTCAGCCACAGACATCACTTCTAACATGTGCTCGCTGTAGTTTTCCCAATCTGTTGCCATATGGAAAACACCGCCAATCTTAAGCTTACGACGAATTAATTGCGCAAATTCAGCTTGCACAATACGGCGTTTGTGATGACGTTTTTTGTGCCAAGGATCTGGGAAAAATAATTGTACTCGGGCAAGTGAGCCATCAGCAATGCTGTTTTCAAGCACTTCCATCGCGTCATGATGATAAACACGTAAATTAGTAATTTCGGCTTCACCGGCATCAACTAAACATGCGCCAACACCTGGTTTATGTACTTCGATACCAATGTAGTTTAACTCAGGAGCCGCTTTAGCCATTTCAACTAAAGATGCACCCATACCAAAACCAATTTCTAATACGGTATCAGCATCACGCTTAAACACTTCAGCTAAATTAATCGCTTCTGGTGTGTAATCTAAACCCATTGCAGGCCAATGTGCTTCAATTGCGTTTGCTTGGCCTTTGGTTAAACGGCCTTCTCTTAATACAAAACTTCTGATTTTACGAATATATTTGCCATCTTCGTTAAATTCAGCGGTGGTAACGTCGCTCATGTATGCCTCATCATTTGAATAGCGTTTAAATTGCCGACTATTCAAAGTTTCATCTTTGTTCCAATAATAGTGGCTAAGTATATCTTAAAATCACCATGACTAAAGTATTTATCAGTTAACAGGCTCCCTTGTGTATAGAATATTCTCCATATACACTGCGCTGATGAAAAAAGTTAACTCCTTTTCTGAGCGGATCACCGCTTGGTACGATTTACACGGACGCAAGACCTTACCGTGGCAAATCAATAAAACCCCATATAGAGTGTGGATTTCAGAGATCATGCTGCAACAAACTCAAGTTGCCACTGTTATCCCCTACTATGAAAAATTCATGCAAAGCTTTCCCGACATTAAAGCCCTTGCCAATGCCAGCGAAGATGATGTACTGCATCATTGGACGGGGTTAGGCTATTATGCCCGCGCCCGTAATCTGCATAAAGCGGCTAAAACAGTTTGTGAGCAACATGCAGGCAAGTTTCCTGAAGCGCTAGATGAAGTCATAGCCTTACCGGGTATTGGCCGCTCGACTGCTGGGGCCATTTTGTCATTGTCCCTTGGTCAGCATCATTCAATATTAGATGGAAACGTTAAACGGGTACTTGCCCGTCACGGCGCAATTGAAGGTTGGCCAGGTCAAAAAGCAGTTGAACAACAATTATGGCACTTAACGGATAAGTTAACCCCGCAAAAAGATGTGGTTAAATTTAACCAAGCCATGATGGATATTGGCTCTGCGGTTTGCACTCGCAGTAAACCCAATTGTGCTCAATGCCCTGTTGCAATTGATTGTAAAGCGCAGCTTGCTGGCCGACAGACAGAATTCCCCGGTAAAAAGCCTAAAAAAACCATTCCAGTAAAATCTGCATGGATGCTAGTACTGCATAAAGATGGTGAAGTCATTCTTAATAAAAGACCACCAGCAGGCATTTGGGGCGGCTTATGGTGTTTTCCTCAATTTGATACTGAGGCGGCGCTGCTTGCACATATCAGTGCTAATGGGTTTAATAACAGCAGCAATGAATATGCCGCAGCAAAAAACAACAATAATGAACAATCACAATGGCTTGCAGGATTTAGACATACTTTTAGTCATTTTCATTTAGATATTCAGCCTATCTTAGTTAATCTCGGCGAAAATCAACAATCGCCTCAAATTGACTCAAGTGTAATGGAACAAAATCAGACACTCTGGTATAACAT
Organism: Shewanella sp. 3_MG-2023; assembly: GCF_030548765.1. Classification (NCBI taxonomy): domain Bacteria; kingdom Pseudomonadati; phylum Pseudomonadota; class Gammaproteobacteria; order Alteromonadales; family Shewanellaceae; genus Shewanella; species Shewanella sp. 3_MG-2023. The sequence goes on from NZ_JAUOSH010000026.1 coordinate 63,415, forward strand.
ACATCATCCCGCGAAAGTTGGATTAGCCGCAGCAACTGAGCGGATTTTATCTAACTTAGCCGCTCTTTTAGCAGTAGATCCCGTCAAGGAATCCCTTTAAGGAATAATCATGGCTCGTAATGTTAATTGCGTATATTTAAAGAAAGAAGCTCCAGGTTTAGATTTTCAACTTTACCCTGGCGATCTAGGCAAGCGTATCTTTGATTCAATCAGTAAAGAAGCGTGGGCACTTTGGCAGAAAAAACAAACCATGCTAATCAATGAAAACAAACTTAACATGATGAATGTTGATGACCGTAAACTACTTGAAGAGAATATGGTTAGCTTTTTATTTGAAGGCAAAGATGTTGCCGTTGAAGGTTATGTACCTCCAAGTGAAGACGAGTAACTAAATAGCTAACCCCTTAGCTAGCTGAATAGCTTAAGAGCCTACTTTAAAACCGCTAACGGCGTGTTGATATAAAGTAGGCTTTTTTATTCGCATCAATTACCAATCACTTTTGAGACAATTGTAATTAACTTCCCCATAGCTTTTAAATAGTTGTTACTCCACAGCCTATTCACAAAAGTTCCCTAAATTTAGTTAAAAATCTTATTTCGTGAGCTATTAATCAAAAGTAAAAAATTATAACACTTTCTGTTAGTTACACTGCATTATTATCGATTATGCCAAGGTATACTGCCGCTATAACTAATTTCAGAGTGTGCCCATGCTAAAGCCAATACTTTATACAGCATTGACCTTGTCACTGCTTTATTCAATCAATAATGTTAATGCAGACCCCATGGGGATGAAGCCAATGCCAGTGGCAGATGCGCCATTGGGTTATATCATTCATAATCCCTATGAAAATGCCCCACTAACGGCTTTAGTGACTCTTAATGGCCATAAAATTTCCAATGTGGATGTCACCATACATGCCAAAGGTGAAACTGGTGTCAGCATAAACTATCAAGTTGATGATATGCGGGTAATGGATGAAGGTGGAGTGCCGATTTTTGGCCTCTACCCAGCATTTATGAACACCTTTACCGTTAAATGGACTGAAGACGGCAAAAGTAGAAGCCACGAGTATCAAATGTTAACCCCAGACATTGATATGGGCTTTTCAGAAAGCCAGTGGGCTAAAGCGCCAATCATCGAAGTAGAACATGTTGACGCTGACTTTAAAGACCGCCTTTATTTTGTAAACTGGACCAATCCAGACGGAAAGTCGGGTCAGTTATCCCACAATAATCCTGATGCACCTGGGGCGTTTTCTTGGGATGGGAAACCAGGGTTTTTCATTATCGATACCGCTGGTGATATTCGTTGGTACCTGAATCCTTACACCACCCATAACTCAAAAAATTATGACAGCGCAGGTTACGCCATGGGTATGAACGTCACTAAAGACGGCAACATGGTGTGGGTACAGGGCCAAGGCTGGAAAAAGATGTCATTAATGGGAAGAATGATTTCAGAGCACAATTTACCGGGTAATTTTATTGATGCATCACACGAAGGTATTGAAGCCGCCAACGGTAACATCTTTATTCGCGCCGCCGCCAAAGATTATCGCCGCGCTGATGGCATGTTAGTCAACACCATACGCGATCAAATCATTGAGGTTGATAACACAGGTAAATTAGTTGATTACTGGGATCTTAATACTATTTTAGACCCACTGCGTGATGCAGCCTTATTATCCCTTGATGCTGGCGCAGTTTGCTTGAATATGAATATTGACCAAGCAGGTCATCAAACGACTCTGGAAGATTTAAAGAATGCCCCTTATGGCGACATTCATGGGGTTGAAACTGGCCGTAACTGGGTCCATGTAAACTCAATTGATTACGACCCTAAAGATGACAGCATCATTATTAGCTCACGTCATCAATCTGCGGTAATCAAAATTGGCCGCGATAAACAAGTTAAATGGATATTAGGCCCTGAAAAAGGCTGGAGTGACAAGTTCCAAGATAAGCTACTCTCGCCAGTTGATGCTACAGGTAACAAACTTAGCTGTAATGAAAAGGGTCGTTGCCGAGGCAGTGATTTTGACTTCTCATACACCTCCCATACCGCTTATCTTGTTCCTGAAAAGGGCACTTTAACCGTATTTGATAATGGCGATGGACGTCAGCTAGGTCAGCCAATGTTTGCCAATGAAAAATATTCGCGCTCAGTTGAATATAAAATTGATGAAACCAAGATGACCGTTGAACAAGTTTGGCAATATGGAAAGGATGAACTAGGTTATGATGGTTACTCCCCCGTCACCTCAATTGTTAAATATCAGCAAGATAAAGACAGCATGATGAGCTACTTTGCCTCAGCTGGTTTATTTGGTTTAGGTGGCGGTTATGGCAACTTAAAAATGGATGACTCCACGGGTAAAGTTAAGTCTATTTTAGTTGAGCATCGCTATGGCGAAACCAAGCCCGCTGTGCGCATTAATATCAATAGTCACGATATGTTTGCCACAGGCTACCGCGCCCAAGTAATACGTGTAAACGAGATGCTTAAATAGTGAGTCGCTTCTTATTCAATAACAGTTACCCAGTAACAAGTATCCAATAAGAATTATTTAGTAAATGTTATTCAGCCCTTTGATGGAAAAGGGCTGAATACCTTAGCCTCTTTATCCCAGATCAATAAAACGCTTCTACCCGCCTCTTTTCAAAAAATCATATTCAGTTTATTTAAATTAATACTGGTCAAAAAATGATTAATAATTTACATTAAAATCACAATGTAAGCGCTTACACTTAGGTCTGATTTAGGCGTACTAAATATTAAAGCCTTACACTTTATCAGGTATCAACCCAACGAAGATGTCGTAAATACAAGCGAATAATGGGTTAGTTGTAAGTAATACCTTCAAGTTAGATTGCAACAATCAAGGTATAAAAACGATTATGGAACAATCAGCAACCAGCGTAAAAAACACATCGGTCACATTCGATAAGTTATCCTTTAAAGAGAAAGTTGGTTACGCCCTTGGGGATGTGGCATCTAACTTTTATTGGCGTGTTTTTGATGTGTTCTTATTTATTTTCTACACCGATGTATTTGGTATATCAGCTGCAGCTGTTGGCACCATGATGTTAGTGACTCGCATAATCGATGCGGTATCAGACCCATTAATGGGCGCCCTCGCAGATAGAACTAACACCCGCTTTGGCAAATTTCGCCCTTACCTCATATTAGGCATTATTCCCATTGCTGCAGCTGGTGTACTCACCTTCACAGTGCCCGATTTAGGTGATGATGGTAAATTGATTTGGGCTTATGGCACTTACATTTTCATGATGCTGGCGTACACCTTTATTAACGTGCCCTACGGCGCGCTATTAGGTGTGGTCACCAGTAATAGTCAGGAAAGAACCACATTAACCAGTTTTAGATTTATCGGTGCTTTTTCTGGCGGTACTTTAGTTGCTTATATGACGCCTGAATTAGTTACTTATCTTGGCGCGGGTAATGAGGCATTAGGCTGGCAACTGACCATGGCCTGTTATGGACTTATTTCAGCGGTGCTGTTTTGCCTTACTTTTTTTGCAACTAAAGAGCGAATAGCGCCACCAGCCAATCAACAAACCTCAATCAAACAAGACATCATCGATTTAACCAACAACAAGCCATGGCTAATTTTATTCTCTTTAGCGTTAATCATCATGTTCACCATCACTTTGCGCGCCAGTACCGGCACCTTTTACTTTAAATACTATGTAAACCGAGAAGACCTCATTGGCACCTTTACCGCGGTTTATATGATCTCACTTGCCCTAGGCGCCGCCTCAACCCCACTGTTAACCAAATACTTTGATAAACGGCCACTGCTTATTGGTTTAATGACCATTGTTGCCATACTTTCGGCTGGCTTTTACTTTATTCCAGCTCACAACCTTACCTTGATGTTTGTATTGCAGGCCTTAATTGGATTTTGCTTAGGGCCTAAATCGCCGTTGGTGTTTTCTATGTATGCCGATACTGCTGATTACTCACAATATAAAAATGGCCGCCGCGCCACCGCAATGATTTTTTCAGCAGCAGCCTTTTCGCAAAAATTAGGCGGCGCTTTTGCAGGCGCGATGATCGGTTGGATGCTGTCATCCATGGGTTATGTGGCAAATCAGCAGCAATCACCCGACTCGTTAATGGGGATTTTACTGCTCAATACCATCATCCCTGCAGGCTTTGCCTTATTAGCGGTTTGGGTTGTTAAACACTACAGCTTAGATGAACAAAAAATGCGCCAAATTAACCAGTCGCTTTATCAAGCTATTGATAAATCAGAGCCTGCAAGCGAGTAGTTAAGGAGTTTAAATAGTGATTACTTACCATCATAAAAATGGCAACGTCAGCTTGCATAGTCCAACCATTATGCCAAAAGCCTGTGGTTTTTTATGGAATAAAAACATGATGATTCAAATGAATTGTCGGGGTTTTGCGACTGCGCAATTTATGCAGCCAGAACCTGCTAAATATGCCCATGGGCCAGCATTAGAGGCCAAAACCTTTATGCAGCCAGAACATGCCTATTTTAGCCATCATCCTGGGCGATTTTTTTATATAAAAGATAACCTCACTAACGAGCTATTCTCATTGCCCTATGAGCCAGTAAGGCAATCATTGGCATCATTTGAGTTTATCGTTAGCCAGCATCAAGTCAGTTGGCAAGTTAAGCACCTCAACCTACACTGCAAACTAAGCTTAACCTTAGCCACTGAAGATACCGCAGAGCTATGGCAGTTATCCATTGATAACCTAAGTCAAACGGCGCGAGATATCAGCGTTTATAGCTACTTTCCTGTGGGCTATATGTCGTGGATGAATCAATCTGCAAAATTTGATCCTTCACTTAATGCAATTTTATGTCACTCAATCACCCCCTATCAAAAAGTTGATCAATACTTTGTTCAACAAGACTTTAAAGACACCACGGTCTTTCTAACTGACACAACCCCTGATAGTTACGAAACCCGTCAAAGTGTTTTTGAAGGCGAAGGCGGTTTACATAACCCAACGGCTATCAGTAATAACCGCTTAGAAAACATGCCCGCTCATTACCAAACTCCTGCAGCGATAATGCAATTTAATCGTAAGCTTGCCGCTTATGATGACGCTAGCAATAACACCAAGCCAGCAGTGGCATTAAAGTTTGTTTTTGCACCGGTAAAAGATGCTCACGAAGCCAGTGAGTTAAAACAGCGCTATTTGAGTTCAACAGCACAATTTACTCAAGCTCAAAATAAATACAAAGCGTATCTCAGTAGAGAAAATGGCTGTTTAAGCCTTTTATCCTCAACCCCTAAGCTTGATAACTTCATCAATCATTGGCTACCTAGACAGGTTTTTTACCATGGCGATGTCAATCGATTAAGCACCGATCCACAAACCAGAAACTACCTTCAAGACGCTATGGGGATGATTTATATCAACCCTAACAAGGCCAAAGCCGCCTTCGAAGTCGCCCTCGCCCAGCAACATCGCAATGGTGAAATGCCGGATGGCATTTTATTGCACCCTGAATCTGAGCTTAAATACATCAATCAAATCCCCCACACGGATCATTGTGTCTGGCTAGTGATTTGTATTGAGGCTTACTTAAATGAAACCGCCGACTTTGATTTCTTAAATCAAACCATTGGTTTTGCTGACAGTGAAGAAAACCGTTCGGTGATGGAACACGTTTGTTTAGCGCTGGAGTTCTTATACTCTCAACGTGATAACCGCGGCCTTAACTTTATCAACCAAGGCGATTGGTGCGATCCGATGAACATGGTGGGCTATAAAGGCTTGGGTGTTTCAAGCTGGTTGACGTTAGCAAGTGCTTACAGCATGACACTGTGGGCAAAAGTTTGCCAGCAAATGGCCTGTGACAATAAAGCATCAAAATTTAGCCAACTTGCAACGCAATTAAATGATGCCGTAATTGAACATTGCTGGGATGGTGAATGGTTTGCCCGCGGTATTACCGATGCAGGTCACTGTTTTGGTGTAAGCGATAATCATCAAGGCCGCATTTATCTTAACCCGCAAACTTTTGCCATGTTGTCTGGCGCAGTTAATGATCAGCGCTGGTCACTGATGCAGCCGCAAATCAAGCAGCAATTACAAACACCTTTTGGGATGATGATGCTAGCTCCCGCTTATACCCAAATGGATGAGCAAGTGGGCAGATTAACCCAAAAGTTTCCTGGCACCGCTGAAAATGGTTCAGTTTATAATCATGCTGGGGCATTTTATATATACGCCCTATTTGAACAAGGCGAAACAGAGCAAGCATTTGAACTATTACAAACCATGATAACTGCTGAAGATGTGCAAAATGAGCTCACCCGTGGTCAATTACCCGTGTTTATTCCCAACTATTACCGCGGGGCTTATTTTCAATATCCTGATGATGCGGGTAAATCGAGCCAGTTATTTAATACTGGAACCGTCGCTTGGATTTACCGAATTATCATCGAGCAACTTTGTGGCCTAAAAGGCTGCAGCGACGGCTTAAAAATTAAACCGCAACTACCAAAGCACTGGCCTAGCCTAAAGGTAAGCAGACATTTTCGCGGCGCAACTGTGGATGTATCAATACAAAGGCGAGCAGACATCATATCCCAGCAGGTTTTAGTTAACGGTAAAAGCTTACAGACTAATGCTGCAGGTGAGCATATTTTAGCTATCAGCACTAATACAAGCTATAGCATCAGCGTGTTGCTGGCTGAATAACGCAAGTTGAAAAATCAGTATCCTAGCTACTGATTAAGATAACGCTTTCGACTAATGTCAAAGCGTGTGAATATGCCCAATAATAAATGATTCTATAAGATACTGACTTTAAGACTTAAACATTAGGAGTTTACTGGACAATGGACTGCACTGAAAAACCAACTAATAAAGCGAGCCATAAACATAAGGCCAACGCCTCACTTAAAGGCCTAATACTGCCCTGCCTGTTGGCATTAAATTCCACCGCAATTGCTTCAATGGCAAATGCTGATACGGCTCCAAGCACAAACAAAACATCTGCCGAATATGTGCATGCCCCTATTGAAGTTAACTACGCTAACAAAGCCATTACCCTTGATGGCATTGCTGATGAATCTGATTGGCAACAAGCTAAGTGGCAACCTATTGATCAAATGATCATCGGCGATGCAATAACAGCCGATGATTTTAGTGGCCAATATAAACTGCTTTGGCGTGAAGATAAGCTCTATCTACTGACTGAAGTGATTGATGATGTGCTATTTGATCAAACCGCAGATCCCACAGTGCGGTATTGGGATGATGACACCGTAGAGGTGTTTATTGATGAAGATGGCTCAGGTGGCGAGCATCAATATAGCCATAATGCTTTTGCCTATCATGTGGCATTAGATAAACAAGTGGCTGATTTTACCACGCAAAAAAAGGCCGCTACCTTTAATGACCATATCACCACAGCATGGTCGAGAGACCCTGTTAACCCTCAAAAAATCTATTGGGAAATGGCGATAACGGTATTCCCTGACAGTTACAATGACAGCTTAAGCGCTTTTGATAAGCAGCAGGTTGCAGCCGTTAGCTTACAAGCCAACAAACAAATGGGTTTTATGCTGGCCTATTGTGATAATGATGGCTCCAAACAAAGAGAGAACTTTATTGGCTCCCACCCGATAAAGCCGTTAAATGGCGACATGAATCGCGGCTATAAACACGCTGATGTTTTTGGCAGTATTATTCTAAAAGCGGCACAATAATCATCATAAAAAGCCGCCAATGACTAATATCATTGACGGCTTTGTTGTTTTTAGTAAACCTGTTCAATAGACGTTATTGCTTAATCCCTTCAATAACCAAATCTAGGCTAACATTGGCAGACGCTGGGCCTAAATCCATTTTAAAACCGAAGTCTTTCATGGCAAATTCTGTGGTACCAATAAAGCCAGCACGATAACCACCCCAAGGATCTTGGCCTTCACCAACAAATTCAGCGGCAATAGCCACAGGCTTAGTCACCCCATTTAAGGTCAAATTACCGTTAACCAATATCTTGCCATTGCCTTGGTCTTCAACACTAGTCGAGGTGTACTGCGCCTGAGGAAACGCGCCAGTATTTAAAAAGTCAGCACTGCGTAAATGTTTATCACGCTCGGCATGGTTTGAGTCAACACTCGTTGTATTGATGGTGACATTCAAATTAGTGTCAGCAATTTTTGCCGCATCGTAACTAAAATCACCACTGAAATCATTAAAACGACCAGCTACAAAGCTATAGCCTAAATGATTTACTTTAAATTGAATTGATGCGTGGGCACCTTGAGTATCTATCTTATAATCGGCCGCATTAGCGACTGATGGTAGTAACATTGCAGCGCCGATAACGCTAGATAATACTGTGGCTAAAAGTTGCTTTTTCATTGGTCATTCCCTTTATTATAAATTCAATATTATTGATATGTTCAAGTACTAATAAGTGTTGCTAGCTAATAATTAGCGTTCTCAGCTCGTCGAGTTACAGGCTCGATTCAAGTGCTGTAGGTGTTAAAACTATTTTGTGGCAGGTTTTATCATTCTTGATAAAGTGCCATCCTTATCAATCAATTGGTGTTTTATCGCGCCTGCAGCATGAATAATCACTAGGGCTATTAATGTATAGGCTGCATATTGATGAACTAAGCCAGCAATATCAGCTTGGTTGTTAATAAAGCTGCCCAGTGACGGCACTTCAAACCAATCAAATACCCAAATTCCGCGGCCATCAGCCGTTGAAATTAAAAAGCCTGTCGCCATAATGGCCAACATTAATAGATAAAGCATTCCATGAGCCCACTTAGCCGCCGTTTGCTCCCAAGCCTTGTGATTACTCTTTGCATGAGGTTTCGCAGAGCCTAAGCGCCACACTAATCGCACTAGCGTTGCCAGTAACAATAAAATGCCAACACTTTTGTGAATATCCGGCGCGGTTTTATACCAACTACTGTAATAAGTGAGATCAACCATCCAAAAACCTAAGCCGAATAAGCCAATAACGGTTAATGCACTTAACCAATGGAGACTAATACTCACTAAACCATAGCCATTTTTTGTATTTGCTAACATCAAGCTGTCCTTGTCAAAATCTATGTGAATGATTATATCGACACAAAACAAAAAGAATATCGCTAAAAATCGCCAAAATCATTCGATAAAATAGAACAATAAAACTAATTGAGTCCTAACTAAACCCAGCCAGTCTTACTCAAATAAGCATTCAATTTGAGATATCGATTAAACTCTCTAAAACCACTATCATTGGGCTTTAAACCAATTAAAGGTAAAAAATCGCTCAGTTTGGCCATTTACTAGCCGAACGATTAAAATCATTTAAAAAAGCACTTGCAGGATTAAAACCATCGCTATACTATGTGCGCACTCCAAACGACACAGGCTCTAACGATTAAGTTAGCACCCAGTTTGAAGTAGTAAACTAACGCTTAGTTAGTTGCCCGAATAGCTCAGTCGGTAGAGCAGAGGATTGAAAATCCTCGTGTCCCTGGTTCGATTCCGGGTTCGGGCACCATATTTAATTTAATAGTGTTATCACTGTTAAGAAAGATAAGCCGGCATAGCTCAGTTGGTAGAGCAACTGACTTGTAATCAGTAGGTCCCGAGTTCGACTCTTGGTGCCGGCACCATATACAGAGAAACCACTCAGTGAGTGGTTTTTTCTTGTAAGTTTCAAGCTAACGATAGTTAGTCGCCCGAATAGCTCAGTCGGTAGAGCAGAGGATTGAAAATCCTCGTGTCCCTGGTTCGATTCCGGGTTCGGGCACCATATTTAATTTAATGGTTTTTCACCGTTAAAGAAGATAAGCCGGCATAGCTCAGTTGGTAGAGCAACTGACTTGTAATCAGTAGGTCCCGAGTTCGACTCTTGGTGCCGGCACCATAAAAACAAAAAAGCCACTCAATGAGTGGCTTTTTTGTGTCTGAAATTTGTGGTCTTTATTAGTAATTAATCAAGGCTACTTGTTATTCGCCCTACTTTGGTCATAGCTGCGTACTAGATTTGAAGAATTTATAGATTCCCGACACCATAAGATGAGTAGGTATAACACGTAATTGGACAGAAATCATTTAGAGCTGAAACTCTGAAAGCAACGACTTCCATTAGGTAAAGTATGGCGACCTGATATGTGGTAACGCCGCAATAAGCGGACTAA
>NZ_JAUOSH010000027.1:0-62752 GCF_030548765.1 Shewanella sp. 3_MG-2023
GGAGCGACATATCAGGTTCGAACTGATGACCTATACCTTGGCAAGGTATCGCTCTACCAACTGAGCTAATGTCGCATTTTGGTGTTTCAACTTTCAAACTTCAACCTCTTGCAGTAATGACTCTTACTGTAAAAAGTTGAGGCCGCATTATATGTAATATTCACTACACTGCAACCCTTATTTCAAAAAAAAAGTCTGATCGGTTAAATTTTAAATACTTCGCGGCGATAAAACTGCAATTCTTCGATAGATTCTTTGATATCTTCTAAAGCTTGGTGGGTATTCTTCTTAGTCAGCCCATCCATCACTTCCGGTTTCCAGCGCTTGGTAAGCTCTTTAATCGTACTGACATCAATATTGCGATAATGGAAGAACTCTTCCAGCTCCAACATGTACTTGTTCAAAAAGCGGCGATCTTGGCCAATGGTATTGCCACACATAGGTGACGCACCTTTTGGCACATACTGCTCTAAAAAGGCAATCGTCTGTCTAATGGCATCTTCTTCAGTGTATGAACTCGCCTTTACGCGATCAATTAAACCTGATTGTCCATGGTGAGTTTGATTCCATTCATCCATACCGGCTAACACTTCATCTGATTGATGAATCGCAACCACAGGGCCTTGGGCTAATACGTTTAACTCTTGATCTGTCACAATAGTGGCAATTTCAATTACACGATCGACGCTAGGTTCTAGACCCGTCATTTCTAAATCAACCCAAATTAGATTGCTTGAGTTTACAGCCATAATATCTGCCTTATTCTGTCAAAAGCCCATAATTCAGGCTTTTTTATTAAAGAGGGTGTATCATACTGTTTTTTTAAGCGACACAAAAACACCAAATTAATGAAGATTAGCCTGTGAGTAAAAAGAAACCACTTAGCCAAGGTCAAAAGCGCAGAATGCGCGACAATCAGAGTAAGCGCCTAAAACGCAAAGACACACAAGATTCTGCTAACGAGTTACAGGATAGTCTACTAGGGCCTGAACAGCAGGGTATTGTTATTTCACGTTTCGGTCAGCATGCTGATATTGAAACCGAAGATGGCACTGTCGCCCGTTGTAATATTCGCCGTAATATCACTAGCCTTGTAACCGGTGATAAAGTGCTAGTGCGCCTTGCCAATGAAACCGATCGTGGTATTGGGGGCATTGTTGAAGCGGTTCATCCACGGATTTCGTCGCTAACTCGTCCAGATTTATATGATGGCGTAAAAATCATTGCTGCCAATATTGATCAAATTTTGATTGTATCGTCGATTTTACCCAGCTTTACCACCCAAATTATTGACCGCTACTTGGTTGCCGCTGAAGACACCGATATTCCACCAGTCATCATTCTTAATAAAATGGATTTATTAACCGATGACAATCGTGAAGAAGTCGAAGTGGCATTAGAGCGTTACCGCCAGATTGGTTACCCCGTCTATATGGTCAGTAGCCATACTGGTGAAGGTGTTGATCAAATAAAAGCCTTACTTGCTGATAAAATTAGCGTATTTGCAGGGCAATCAGGTGTAGGTAAATCATCGCTGATTAATGCACTGATGCCTGATGCAGAGCTAACAATTGGCGATGTATCCAATAACTCAGGCCTAGGTCAGCACACTACAACGACGGCAAAGTTACTTCACTTTCAAAGTGGCGGCGACTTAATTGACTCTCCAGGTGTACGAGAGTTTGCGCTATGGCACTTACCTGCCCCGCGCGTAGGCTGGTGCTTTATTGAATTTAGAGATTACATCGGTACCTGTAAGTTTAGAGACTGCAAACATGGTGATGATCCAGGTTGCGCCTTGCAAGCGGCGCTAGCTGATGGGAAAATAACCCAAGATAGATTTAGTAATTACCAGCGCATTATTGCCAGCCTAGATGAACAGCGACATGCTCGCCACTTCCGCGCCGCTGACGAGTAACTTCGCTGACGTACAAATATTAACTGTTATATTATAACAACCTCAACAACTCAAAAGGGTATTCAATTGGACTCTGTTAAAATTGCTTTGCAATACATCTTACCTAAACACTTACTTTCACGTCTTGTGGGTAAACTTGCTGCCGCTGAAGCTGGCGCAATCACCACTGCAGGTATTCGATGGTTCATCAAGCAGTATAAAATTGATATGTCTGAAGCGGCTCAAAGTGAGCCTGAAGCCTATAAAACATTTAATGCCTTTTTTACCCGCGCATTAAAACCGGGTCTTCGCCCAATTGTTGAAGATGCGAAAACAGTCGCTCACCCTGTTGATGGCGCAGTAAGTCAATGTGGTCCAGTACAAGCTGGCAAAATTGTCCAAGCAAAAGGCCATGACTACACCACCTTAGCCCTGTTAGGCGGTCAGATTAAGGATGCTGAACGTTTTAATGATGGCGAGTTTGCAACGATTTATTTAGCACCCAAAGATTATCACCGAATTCACATGCCAATCACTGGCACCTTGTCGAAAATGACTTATATTCCTGGTGATTTGTTTTCGGTTAACCCGTTAACTGCGCAAAATGTACCAGGGCTATTTGCCCGTAACGAACGTGTTGTCGCTATTTTTGAAACTGAAGTAGGCCCACTTGCCATGGTATTAGTTGGCGCAACGATTGTGGCAAGTATTGAAACTGTTTGGGCAGGCACAGTGACCCCGCCTTGTGGTAAGCAAGTCTTCACATGGGATTACCCAACTGAAGGTCCTGAAGCACTGACGTTAGAAAAAGGCGCCGAAATGGGCCGCTTTAAGTTAGGCTCTACCGTAGTAATGTTATTTGCTCAAGACGCTATTGAAAGCTTTGCCGAAGGCGTTGAGCCAACGCAAACCACACGCATGGGTCAAGCCTTCGCTCATTTAAAGTAATCGTTATTGCCCACAACATGGTTAGTTGAACGAGTATGATGCCAACAGGCGCTTTCAAAGGATCGAATCCAAACTCAGGGTTAATTCAATTGCATATCGCAGTACTGCTATTTGGCGGTACTGCACTATTTTCTAAAATTATCCCCCTCAATGCGCTAGACATCACAGTACTGCGTTGTGTTATCGCCTTTTTTGCACTTGGCTGTATCGTCAAATTAAGCAAGAAAAAGCTACAATTACAGCAATTCAAACATTACTTAGTCGCCCTAGGCCTCGGTATTCTTGTTAGCTTGCATTGGGTGACCTATTTCGCCTCAATGCAACTGTCATCAGTTGCCATTGGCATGATTGCTTTTTTCACCTACCCCGTCATGACTGTGCTTATAGAGCCGCTAGTCAATAACACACGGCTTAAATTAGTGGATGTTATTTCAGGTTTAGTGGTATTAATCGGAGTGATGTTACTTATTCCCGAGGCCAACCTCGAAAATGATGTCACCTTAGGCATTGCTACAGGTATTTTATCTGCTGCGTTATTCACTGGCCGCAATTTGCTCCATAAACGCTACTTCAGTGGTTATAGCGGCCCTCAGGCTATGTTTTATCAAACATTCGTAGCTGTAGTCGTGTTAAGCCCGTGGTTAGAAGTGGAATTAGATACTATCAAGGCTGAAATGTGGACAACAATTGTCATTTTAGGGGTATTTTTTACCGCTGCCCCCCACGCCTTATTTGCCTCAGCGCTGCGTCAATTAAGCGCTAAAACTGTCGGACTCGTCTCATGTCTGCAGCCCTTTTATGGCACGGTATTAGCCTTGCTATTGTTAAATGAGCAAGTCAATGTCACTACCACTGTGGGAGGGTTGATTATCTTAGCCACCGCAATTTTCGAAACTCAGCAAAATCATAAAAAAAATAAAGCGTAAACTCAGGTTTTTGTTACCATTGTATTAGTCCCTCTTAAGTAATCATCCAACTATGATACGTATTGCGGTTTTATTGTTCTGTATTATTTCTTTTACTGCCTCTGCAACCTCTCCGCTGCAGTTAGACAAGCGCTTGGGCTTTGCTAAAAATACCAATACAATCGCGGTTGTGGACATTCCAACTCAAATAGACAATGTCCAGCAAAGTATCACAAGGCTGCGTAATGAAGCCCAAAGCTATGATGATCTTGAGTCGACAAGTGCTGGCACAATCAACAGCATTACTGCAAAAATCAATCAGCCCGCAGCGCCAATCATCATCAATGACGATGTTGATATTAGCCAACAAGCCTCAATGGCTTACTACCATTTATCAGAGCAAAAACAATCCGAAAATGATTTAAGCTTGCAGTTAGTTGAGCTTAATAAAAGACAAACAGCCTTACCCACCTTAATACGCCAAGCCAAAGAAGCCTTAAATCAGCATAAGCGTGCCCGACAAGCGCCTTTGGATACCCCTTTAGGCAAGCTGCAAAGCTTACAAACTGAGTTACTTGAGCAACATATCGCAACCTTATCTTCTGAGCTCTCCAGTGGTCCTAAACAAAAACAAATCGTGCAACTGCAATTACAGCTTTTGCGCTTAGAGCATGCCCAGCAAGAGCGATTAATTGAGCAGTTAAACCAAAAAAACAATCAATATCGCCAACAAAAAGCCGCCAATACCATTGCCAACAACCTGATTGATGAGCAACAACTTGCCGATGAAGCCTCGCAAGAGATAAGCGCACAAAATCAGCAGTATGCTGACGAATTAATCCGTATAAATAATGCCATTTCAGACACCATCGAGTTGCAAGAAAAAGCAGAGAAACAATACCAATCCCATGCGCTACAGCTGGCTAATGTTGAGGAGCAAATCACCTGGGTAGAAACTAACTCTGCATTTGGCGACCGTTTTTTACAGATGCTGCAGTCCTTACCTAAGCCGACAAACCAAGATAAATTACTGGCATCCGTTGCTGACTCACGCCTAAAGCGTTATCAGGCTGAGCAACAAAAAGCGTTAAATAAGCAACAATTGAGCAATCAGAAGTATCTTAATAATACCCAAGTAAAATTACTTACCTCTCAGCAAAGCCTAATCGAACAAGTAGTACAAAGCTATGATGTATACCTCAATGAGCAAGCTAAACTGCGCAATAGTTATGAGCAGCTAACACAGATTTATCTTGATCTTAAAAACACCCTCAATGAACATTTATTTTGGGTTCCCAATGCGGCGGCAATATCCGGTTTGTGGCTTATTGACTTAAAGAATGCCACCGTATGGATGATGCAAACCCAACAAGGGCAACTGCTTAAACAAGCGTGGGCAGAGCAAAATATATATTGGGCTTGGTGGGTGATCACCTTGATATTGTGCTTAATGGCCCAGGATTTATTGACGCCTAAATTTAATAGAACCATTGAACATTATGGTCAATATGTGGGTAACGTAACCCAAGATAAATTCAAATACACCGCTAAAACCTTAGCGCTAACCTTATGTTATTCACTAGTAAAACCATTACCGGTACTACTTGCTGGATGGATTTTATTTGCCTCAGAACTGAACTTGGTGCATGCAATTGGGGTTGGCGTGTTATCTGTGGGTGGCAGCTACTTGGTGTACCGAGTCTTTGCATTACTTGCCTGTGATAATGGCATTTTAGTCTGTCACTTTAGAAGACCTGAAACCTTAATTAGGCGCCTTCAAGAAAAAACCCTGCGCTTTATTGTCTTAAGCTGGCCATTAATTGGCATTATCGGTTTTACTGAAGCCCTTGATAGCTCGCTTATTCGTAACAGTATTGGTCGTTTGGCATTTTTCTTATTCACCATCTCGCTATTGATGCTATATAAAGATTTATATGCCTTTATTAATGATTTTCGTGCCAACGCCAATGATGGCAAGAACATGAAATTACTCCATAAAGTCATTTGGGCATTTTTAATCACAGTGCCTTGCGCCAGCATTGTTTTCGCCCTAATAGGTTACTATTTTAGTGCCTTTCAAGTATTACTGCAGCTGCAATTAGCCTTATTGCTAGGCTTAGGCTTTTTATTGTTGTACCAACTACTAAAGCGTTGGATGCTAATCGAGCGCCGTTTAATTGCCTTTGATCGCGCTAAAACCAAACGAGCAGAAAGACTGGCGCAACGTGAGCGTGGCGAACTAAATAATACCCCAGATGTCTCTGAAAACTATGAAGAGCCCAAAGTCGACCTGGAAACTATCTCGAGTCAGTCGCTGGGGTTAGTACGTTCGCTATTGATTTTAGCCTTTTTTGCTAGTTTACTTGGGCTTATTTCTCAAACCCATACTGCACTGTTTTCTTTCCTTGATGGCATTACCTTATGGAGCACCCATTCGGTAGTTAACGGTATAGAGCAGCAAATTCCGATCACCTTAAAGTCAATTCTGTTTGCCTTTATCACCGTTGGCTTTTCCGCCATGATTGCTAAAAATCTGCCGGGTTTACTAGAGCTGACCATTTTACAACGATTAGAGCTATCGCCAGGTACAGGGTTTGCTATCACCACCGTAAGTAGTTACGTGGTGGTATTTCTTGGCATGTTAATCGGGTTTTCCACCGTCGGGGTTGAATGGTCGAAATTACAATGGCTTGTTGCAGCGCTATCGGTGGGCCTTGGTTTTGGCTTACAAGAAATTTTTGCTAACTTTATTTCTGGTTTGATTATCTTATTTGAAAAACCGATTCGAATAGGCGATACGGTGACCATTCGCGACTTAACCGGCACCGTCAGCAAAATTGAAATTCGAGCCACAACCATTGTCGATTGGGACAGAAAAGAGATTATTGTCCCCAATAAAGCCTTTATTACCGAACAACTGGTCAACTGGTCGTTATCTGATCCTATTACCCGAGTTATCGTTTATGTGTCAGTGCAGCGTGATGCAGATCCATCAAAAGTTGAAGCCTTACTCCATCAAGCAGTAAGAGAATGTGACTTATCATTGACCTTCCCTGAGCCTGAAGTCTGGTTTGCAGGTTTTGGCCAGCACACCCAAGATTATGAAGTCAGATCCTATGCTAAAGACATGAACGATCGTTGGCCCTTAAGGCATAACCTTCACAAACGTATTTGTAAAAAACTAAAAGAAAACCAAGTTGAATTGGCGTACCCACAAATGGAAATCCATATCAATAATGGTCAGAGTCGTGAATTTAATAAAATTATCAAAGGTTAAATAAATGCTGATTTTTGCTCACCGCGGTGCGAGTGGTTATGAAGTAGAAAACACCCTTGCGGCAATGGAAAAAGCACTGGCGTTAAAGGTTAGTGCCATTGAACTTGATGTTTATAATGTGGAAGGGCAACTGATTGTATTTCATGATCGCCGCCTAGAAACCAAAACCTCAGGACAAGGGTTAGTGCATCTAAGTAGCTTAGACACTATCAATAATGTGACTATCAAGCAGCATAAACTACCGACGCTATGGCAAGTCATGGGCCTGATTAAAGGTCGCTGTATTGTCAATATTGAGCTTAAAGGCTATCACACCGCCGCGCCTCTTATTGCTTGCTATAACGACATGATTGAGCAGCTTGGCTTTAGCCCAGATCAGCTACTGATCTCATCATTTAATCAGCCTTACTTACTCGAGGTTAAACAACATCTCCCCCATGCTAGAGTGGCACCCATTTTAGCGGGCGTGCCGCTAAACTATGCTGAATCAGTATCAGCCCTTGATGCCTATTCTATCCATGTTGATATACATTTTGTCACCCATAAAATGGTCAATGATGCCCATCAACGCGGCGCTAAAATTTATGTCTACACCGTCGATAATGCCGAAGACATTCAAGCTTTGAACGCCATTGGCGTAGATGGGATATTCAGTAACTATCCCGATAAAGCCGCCGAAGTAATCCAGCAATTAAATCAACAAGACACTGATTCTCAAGCAACTGACCACCATTTATACTTTGGCTAAATACCCCCTAAAGCAACAGGCAAGTGACACCGTTAAACTTGCCTGTTTCGTTGCGCCCAAGCGCCAACAGCAAAAAATGCCACCAGTAGCAGTAACAGCATCCATTGTGAAGGCATTGATTTAAGTTGCCTAGCTAACCACGGGCTAACGCTGACAATCCCTAAGCCGTAACCAAAAGCATTCACCAGTACAAATACCCAAGTTCGGACAAAAAAGCCCTGACCCGATAACGCCTTGCGTAATACCCGATTAATATCGGTGGCAAACACCACAATACAACAGGCCACTAACGCAGTGGCAATTTCACTCATCCACGGATGAAGCATTGCGCCAAGTTTGGCGATAAATGCTATGATTTGACTCATTAACAACCTCAATTTAATCAGCTTACGGGGATTTTATGGCGCACAAGTTATTATTGTTAACCCAAGATAACGACAGGTTTCGTCAATTATTAGCGGCTCACCACCTCAAGGATCTGACAATTCTAGGCGATGAGCCTAGTAGTATTACTGAGGCTGATATCTGGTTTGCAGAGCCACATCTTGCGGCGCCATTACTTAACTTAGGTCGCAACTTAACTTGGATGCAATCCACTTTTGCTGGTGTTGATCGCCTTACAGGTTCTAGACAACGACGGGATTACGTCCTAACCAATATCAAAGGGATTTTTGGCCCTTTGATGAGTGAATATTTATTTGGTTATTTACTTGCCCACCAGCGAGAGCATGCAAAATATAAACAACAGCAGCAACATAAGCAATGGATCCCTGGTAGCTACAGAACCTTACAAGGCCAAGGCTTACTGTTACTCGGTACCGGCTCGATTGCCCAGCATATTGCTAAAACGGCGAAGCATTTCGGCATGACGGTTACCGGCCTGAGTCGTAGCGGCGAGCCAAAGGCGCATTTTGACCATGTTGATACTATTGAGCACTTAGCTAACTATTTGCCTAGTGCACACACCATCGCCAGTACGCTACCTAGCACCTTAGAAACTGAGAATCTATTAAGCAAAACCATGCTGGCATTACTACCTGATGAATGTGTGCTGTTCAACCTTGGCCGCGGAAATGTGCTCGATTTAGATGCCTTAGCTGCGCAATTACTCAATAAGCCACAACAAAACGCAATCCTTGATGTCTTTAATCAAGAGCCATTGCCCGCAGACCACCCTATTTGGCACTGCCCTAATGCCATTATCACCCCCCATATTGCCGCCCCAAGCTTTCCTGAACAAGTGGTAGAAGTGTTCGTTGAAAACTTCCATTTATGGACAACACAGCAACCTTTAAAGCATCTGGTCGATTTTTTTAAGGGCTATTAATCTTTATTATTAACCGCCAGCATAATGCCTAACAATTAAGTCATACTGTAATTTAAATCTCATGGATGAGCTGATATTGAATAAAAGTAACCCCCTCTGGAGTCTAAATCCTCCCGACTTGAAAACCCTAAGACCTCTTCCTTTTAATCCAATTGATAACGCCGATATTGGCATTAAACTCCCATTGCAGCAGTAATTGTGAGCAAGTTAGCAATTTTTAATAACTAATATTCTTGGCACCAATTAAGAAATTGATAAAAAGTTATTAGCAATGAGAACGGTTTTCATTTAGAATTGCATTATAGTCAACGAGCGATCATCTCTTAGCCTTATGAATTGTCTAAGTTAAGATATGAATCAGATTAATTGAAGAGGCTTTATGTACGTTTGTCTTTGTCACGGAATTACTGATACCCAAATTAAAGAAGCGGTAAGCAAACATGGCGATAGCTCTTTAGCTGACGTTAAAAAACGCTTAGGTGTTGCTGATCAATGTGGTAAATGTGCACGTATGGCGAGCAACATTATTCAGGCTCAAGTTGACGTAGAACCTAAATTTTACGAAGTGGCGTAAGCTGTTGCTAAAAAGCAAGGCTAACTCAAGCCTTAAGTTCATCCTCAGGTTAAAATCAAATTCTCATAAAAAATGCTGCCCATTGGCAGCATTTTTTATGTCTTTCTTTTATGGCTATTCTGCTGCGCGATTAATCGCTTGATGGCTCAATGTCAGCATCCGTTTGCGCACCGAGCTCGATATCAACACTATCGACCCGTTGTAAACCACGAGGTAGTTTCGCGCCTCTACGGCCTCTCTCACCACGATAATGCTCAAGATCAGATGGTTTTAAAGTTAGCTTACGTTTACCAGCCCACAGGGTAACTGACGCCTCTTGTGGAATAACATCAAGATGGATCAATAGCTCTTCTCTGCTCTTAGCGCGATCCGTTGGGATACCAATGATCTTGTTACCCTTACCTTTCGATAACTGCGGCAAGGCATCAACATCAAAGATAAGCATTCGGCCTTCATTGGTTATCGCCATAATTGACTGAGGCACGCCTTTTTTAACCAATTTAGGCACTAAGGACTGCGCATTCGCAGGCAGGCTTAATAATGCTTTACCAGCCTTATTACGACTCACCATATCTGCATAAGAGCCGATAAAACCGTAACCGGCATCACTGGCTAATAAATAGCATTGTGAATCAACGCCCATCAACACATGGCGCATTACCGCCCCTGGCGCTAAATTAAAGCGTGTCGTGATTGGCTCACCCTGACTTCTAGCAGAAGGTAGCGTATGTGTATCGGTTGCAAAAGCCCGCCCTGTCGAGTCGATAAACACTGATGGCTGATTACTCTTACCGCTGGCACTACATAAGAAGCTATCACCGGCTTTATAATTTAACCCTTCGCCATCAATATCATGACCTTTCGCGCAGCGTACCCAACCTTTGTCAGATAACACTACGGTCACTGACTCTGCTGGGGTCAACTCTTGCTCAGTTAAGGCTTTTGATTCAATACGCTCAATGATAGGCGAGCGGCGATCATCGCCATAGGTTTCACCATCTTGTATGAGCTCTTTTTTAACTAAGGTTTTTAAGCGGCGCTCAGAACCCAAAATAAGTTGCAGCTTATCGCACTCTGCAGCTAACTCTTCTTGCTCACCTTTAATTTTAAATTCTTCAAGCTTGGCCAAATGACGTAACTTAAGCTCTAAAATCGCTTCGGCTTGCTTATCTGATAAATCAAACCGTGACATTAACTCTTTTTTCGGCTCATCATTGAAGCGAATGATCTCGATGACTTCATCAATATTTAAGAAGGCAATCATCAAAGCATCAAGAATATGCAGCCTTGCAAGTACCTTATCAAGACGGTATTGCAAACGACGGGTCACGGTTGAGATGCGGTAACTGAGCCACTCAGTTAGCATCTCTTTCAGGCCTTTAACCCTTGGGCGACCATCAAGGCCGAGCACATTTAAGTTAACTCGAAAGCTCTTTTCTAAATCCGTAGTGGCAAACAAATGCGCCATTAACTGATCGCAATCAACACGATTTGAGCGAGGCACAATGATTAATCGTACTGGGTTTTCGTGATCAGATTCATCACGTAAATCTGCCACCATCGGCAACTTTTTAGCCTGCATTTGGTTAGCAATTTGCTCTAAAATCTTGCCGCTACCAGCTTGATGTGGCAAACAAGTAATGACAATTTCGCCGCTATCAATCTCGTAAACCGCGCGCATTTTAATCGAGCCACGACCTGTTTCATAAATCTTGGCAATGTCTTTACTTGGGGTAATAATTTCAGCTTGGGTCGGATAATCTGGCCCTGGTACCAGCTCCATTAGGCGCTCAAGTTCCGCTTTAGGATTATCCAATAACTCCACACACGCAGACACTAATTCACGCACATTGTGTGGTGGGATATCGGTTGCCATACCCACGGCAATACCGGTAATACCGTTTAATAAAATATGCGGTAAGCGTGCAGGCAATGATTTCGGCTCTTTTAAAGTTCCGTCAAAGTTAACGCCCCATTCAACCGTGCCTTGGCCTAATTCAGATAAAAGCACTTCTGAAAATTTTGATAAGGTCGCTTCGGTATAACGCATGGCTGCGAATGACTTAGGGTCGTCTGGCGCCCCCCAGTTACCTTGACCTTTGACTAAGGGGTAACGATAGGAAAATGGCTGCGCCATTAATACCATAGCTTCATAACACGCACTGTCACCATGGGGATGGTATTTACCTAATACGTCACCCACGGTTCTAGCAGACTTTTTAGGCTTAGATTGAGCTGATAATCCAAGCTCGCTCATAGCGTAAATAATACGACGTTGAACAGGCTTTAAACCATCGCCAATATGTGGCAAAGCACGATCCATGATTACGTACATTGAATAGTTTAAATAAGCCTCTTCTGTAAAACGGCGTAGGGGCATTTGCTCTACACCATCAAGGCTTAATTCAATCGCATCACTCATTAGTTAATATTCCTGTGATTATTCTGGCGCTTTATAAAACAAGCGATATACATTGCCTTTTAGGTCATCAGAGATGAACACTGCACCATCGGGTGCATTTATCAGGTCATAAGGTCTAGCAACGGGAAACTCACCGTCTAAAAAGCTGACGACTCTTTCGCGCTTGATAATTTGGTCATCTTCAAGGGCTAACATCACCACCTGATAACCAATTTTACTTGAGCGATTCCACGAGCCATTTTCAGCAACAAATAATTGATGATGGTAACGCTCAGGAAAATTATCACCTTGATAAAAAAGTAGGCTGGTTGGTTTTACATGCGCTGGTAATTCAAATTCTGGTGTTGAAACATTGAGGTTGTCTGGTTTCTTAAAAGAAGGCTCAACAACATTGGTTCCATGAATATAGGGAAAACCAAAATGGCTACCCTTTACGTCTATGCGGTTTATTTCATCGGCTGGCATGGTATCACCCATCCAATTTCGGCCTTGATCAGCAAACCATAATTTAGCGCTGCTCGGCGACCAGTCAAAACCAATAACCCGCCTTAATCCTGATGCCACTTGTTCGGTGTCACCCGTCTTAATATCAATGGCTAACATGCTGCTAAATGGCGCTTCTGCTTCACACACATTACACGGAGAACCAATAGAGATATACAGTCGGCCATCGGGTCCAAACTTCATCCCACGAGCATGTTTGCGCTCAACACTTGGCAGCCCTGAGTACACCTCTTTGGGTCTACCAGGACGCCTAAGGCGGTCTTCAATATCTTGATAACGTAAAATACGGTCTTGATCAGCGACATACAAATCACCGTCATGAAACGCGATAGCTTCTGGGTACTCTAAGCCTTTACCAATTAGGTAGCGTTTGTTTACCTGACCATCGTTATCAGAGTCGACTAAAGCATAAATGGTGCCGCTCTTTTTTGAGCCGACAAACAAGGTGCCGTTAGTGCCCATTGCCATTTGTTTGGCATCACCTAAATCTGAGGCATACAGTGTCAGCCCAAATCCTTTAGTCACAGTAATCATCATGGTGTCGGCTGCAAAAGCTTTAACCACAGTCATTTGTGTTAAAGCAAGCACGGACAACGCCTTTAACGCTGTCTTCGCTTGCTTAAAGTCCATTTTAAATTTTATGTTCGACATCTTAGTAATTTTTGCCTTCATTGTTGTTATAAGCAATTGCTATCAGCAATCGTTATGGGCAATTGTTATGGGCATAAAACTGAGTAAATTACAGCTGAGCTAGATCACCTTTAGACTCTAACCAGATTTTACGATCTGGCGAGCGCTTTTTCGCAAGTAACATATCCATGAGTGCGACTGTGTCTTCATTATCATCAATGGTTAATTGCACCAAACGGCGGGTATTAGGATCCATTGTGGTTTCTCGCAGTTGCAATGGGTTCATCTCACCTAGACCTTTGAAACGAGTGACTTGCACTTTGCCTTTTTTCTTTTCTGCCACAATTCGGTCTAATATACCGTTTTTTTCATCTTCATCTAAAGCATAAAAAACTTCTTTGCCTAAATCGATACGAAACAGCGGTGGCATTGCAATATACACATGGCCTTTCTCGACCAACACACGATAATGCTTCATAAATAAAGCACATAATAGGGTCGCAATATGCAGACCGTCGGAGTCGGCATCAGCAAGAATACAAATTTTGCCGTAGCGTAACTCTGAAATATCAGCACTGTCTGGATCGCAGCCTATAGCGACTGAGATATCATGTACTTCTTGCGAGGCTAATACCTGTGACGCGTCCACTTCCCAGGTATTTAAAATCTTACCTCTAAGGGGCATAATCGCTTGAAACTCACGATCGCGCGCCTGTTTAGCACTACCACCCGCAGAGTCACCCTCCACTAGAAATAGCTCACCGCGCATTGGGTCTTGGCCACTACAATCAGTTAATTTACCCGGTAAAGCCGGCCCTGAAGTAACTTTTTTACGGGCTACTTTTTTAGCCGCTTTTAAGCGTTTTTGAGCATTGTTAATACAAAGTTCAGCTAATTGTTCAGCTTGCTCGGTATTAGAGTTAAGCCATAGCGAGAAAGCATCACGAACAATACCAGAAACAAAGGCAGAGCTTTGACGGCTTGAAAGCTTCTCTTTAGTTTGACCGGAAAATTGTGGGTCCTGCATTTTGATAGATAAAATAAATGAGGCTTTATCCCAAATATCTTCAGGTGAGAGCTTAATGCCTCGAGGCACCAGATTACGAAACTCGCAGAACTCGCGCATCGACTCCAATAAGCCTTGTCTGAAACCATTAACGTGAGTCCCGCCAAGTGGCGTAGGGATCAAGTTAACGTAACTTTCATACAAACTATCTCCACCTTCAGGTAGCCAAGTAATGGCCCACTCTGCCGCGTCCATTTTACCGGTAAAACTACCAATGAATGGCTCTTCAGGTAACAAGACCGAATCTTTTACCGCTTCTTTTAAGTAATCAGTTAAGCCACTTTCGTAAAACCACTCATGTACTTCACCGTTTTGCTTATTGCTAAACTTAATCCGTAAACCAGGGCAAAGCACAGCTTTAGCCCGCAATAAATAAAGTAGCTTAGTAAGCGAGAAGTTACCTGAGTCAAAATAACTGGCATCTGGCCAAAAATGAACTCGGGTACCGGTATTACGACGACCACAGGTGCCGGTAACACGTAAGTCTTCGACCTTGTCACCATTTTCAAATGCCATATCATACACTTGAGCATCACGACGAACGGTAATTTCAACCCGAGTCGATAAGGCATTCACCACCGAAATACCTACCCCGTGCAAACCACCAGAGAATTGGTAATTTTTATTCGAGAACTTACCACCGGCGTGCAATTTAGTGAGGATCAATTCAACCCCAGGAATACCTTCTTCAGGGTGAATATCCACAGGCATACCACGGCCATCATCAGTCACTTCCAATGAATTATCGGCGTGCAATACTACTTCAATTTTTGAGGCGTGACCGGCGAGCGCTTCATCGACACTGTTGTCGATAACTTCTTGACCTAAATGATTCGGCCTGGTGGTGTCGGTGTACATACCAGGACGGCGTTTAACAGGGTCGAGTCCATTAAGAACCTCGATAGCGTCAGAAGTATATTGATTGCTCATAGTCCACACATTTGGTCAATTATTGGCCCAATATTACAGGCCGAAAAGAATACTTGTTATTTAATTTGTAAAAAATCACATATCTTATCTAGCTGATTTTTGTAGCCAATAAAACTGTGGTCACCGTTGGCCTCTAAATGAAGCTGACAACAATGATATTTCGATAATGCTTGACGATAATCTAACACTTCATCGCCAGTTTGCAAAAAAACTAAAAATCTATCTGGGCGACGAATGACTTCAGTATTATATTCAGCAACATCAAGTTTATGTTGCGGTAATACTTGGTAATGTTCATCGGTATAGGGGTTATATTGCGGCCCTAAAAACCCATCAAACAATTCAAAGGGTTTTACTGCAGGGTTTATCAACACTGCTTTACCGCCATATTGTTCAGCTAAATAGCTAGCAAAGTACCCACCTAAAGACGATCCAATGTAGGTTAACGGTTCACCTTCGGCTTTCGCTTGTTCCACAATACCACATAACAAGGTCATCGCCGCTTTAGGTGATGAAGGAAGTTGAGGTTGGTGAAAAGGGTAATCCGGAAAACGTTGTTTTATATAGTCAGCCGTTTCCTTGGCTTTATCTGAAAGAGGTGAACTATTAAATCCATGTATATAGAGCAGCATATTTCCTCTCGCTAAGGTGATATTGAAATTCCAACAGCAGAATGAATATCAAGTTAACCAATAACGAAAAAACGTCTAATAACCGCTCGCATCATTATCTGGAGAGAAGTTTTCGCCAGGCACCCGATAAACATTAGTATGAATGCTACCATTGCTAGCTAGCTCCAGCAAACGATAGCCGGGTTGAAGTCCATCTAGGGCAAAATAAGAAGATTTTGGCTTAAATTGTATACAAGTTGACGGGGTCGCCATTAAGTGAATAGCACCATTGGCGCCTTGATATTCACTATCAATAGCTTGATGCACATGGCCCCATAGCGCGGCTTTCACTTGAGGGTATTCCCCCATGCGCTGTAAAAAGTTATCGCCATTAATCATGCAATGCTGATCAAGCCAGCTGCACTGCACTAAAATCGGATTATGGTGCATAACCAGTAACACGTGTTTCTCAGGATCAGCTTTGATAGCAGCATCAATCAATTTAAATTGATCTTCAGCCATAAAGCCACCCGGTTTACCACGCACTGTTGAGTCCAACATCAATATTTGCCAGTTACCAATGATAATGCGCTGCTGACCAAACAATTGTTTGCCCTGCATATGCAAGCTCATCAAGCGTGGGTCATCATGATTACCCGGTAAATAATGACAAGGCATATCGAGTTTTGTAACTGCATTTGAAAAATGCTGGTATGACTGAGGAGAGTAGTCTTGGCTGATATCGCCAGAGGCCAACATGATGTCAGCTTGCTGATCTGATGCTAAAAAAGTGTCTAGTACCGCCTGAAAACTGGCAGCCGTATTCACCCCTAAAAGCTGCGCTTCTGGATCGGCAAATAGATGAGGATCAGTGACTTGAATCAGCCTGACGACATCCGTTTCAGCGATGGGGTAACTCACTGGCTCTTTTAGCACTAATTAATCCTAGACATAAATTAATTCAATGTAGCAGAACTATGTCGAACATAGATGCTGGGGACGGCATCCAATCTTAAGTAGCTCTTCCAAAAATGCATTAACTTGATATTTCTCATCCGTTTGATGCATATGTACATTTGGATAATCATACACTGCTTTTAATCGATAAATCTGTTGACTAGTTAACACTTCTGCTAATTGAGCATCATGATAGACTCGCACACATGCTTTAGGTGTGGTAAGGAAATCTCCCAAAGGAAAATGCCGCTTTATTTCAATTAGTTGTGTATATTTAGTATTTTCAATAATCGTGATATCTAATAGCCCAAATTGGCCTTTAACAGTCCAAGGCTCATTAATTTCACCATCTTCAGGTAACCATTTCAAAATCAGCGCATAATTACGGCCGCACAATGCTAAAAAAGCACTCACGTTTGGCTGGTACTTATTTTTGGTTACTTGCTGACTCAATTCAAACCTCTTTAATTAGCTTTACATTACGCTTAAATATTGATGATAAGCCGCTTAGCCAGTGTGCTGATTGAACGGCTATGAGGTCACTTTATCTAAGTTTAATGCCAACCATTGTAGACCAATCACGGTAGAGGCATTATCAATACGGCCATTGTTGACCATATCCATGGCGACATCAAAATCGACCACATGCACTTTTATATCTTCATGCTCATATTCAAGGCCGTGTATGCCTTGGGCTTTACTGGCATCAACTTTAGCCCAGTAAAAATAAAATCGTTCAGATGAACCACCTGGTGTCGCCAGAAAGCTATTAACGAAATGCATTTCAGTGGCACTAAGCCCTGTCTCTTCCATTAACTCTCGATGGGCAACCTCTTCGGCCACCTCGTCAGTGGCGATCATACCTGCAACCAATTCAAGTAGCCAAACAGAATTGGTGGTCCCTATTGCAGGTAAGCGTATTTGCTCGATAAGGACGACTTGATGAGTGACTGGATCATAGGGCAGTACCACAACCGCATTACCCCTTTCAAATACTTCACGAGAGACAACCTCACTCCAACCACCGTCAAAAAGTTTATGCTTAAATTGATATTCATCCACTTGAAAAAAGCCTTTAAAAACGGTTTTAGTATCAATGATTTCAACATCTGTTTCAGCGTTAAACTGTGCAAGTATTTCATTATTTTTCATATTTTTTTCTTACAATTTGTAAGCCCTTTAAAATATTTCATACACTATTATACGGTGGTTATATTTAAGCAGGGGATTTTAATAAAGTCTGTTACAACTTGAAAGTTGATATTTGCCTTAGAAATGATAACCTTTTTCACGATATACAGCAGAGTCTGTTGATCTTTCATGGTTATTTTTGCAACAACAGCTAAAATCTATCTAGGTAATTGAGCAATAAATGTAACATTGGCATTTTTCATACCAATTAATGCATTATCCGTAGCAATAAATGCTACTGAAACACTGTAAAATTTAAGCTAGAAAGATGAACAGATCCTCGCTGCATAGCGACAACTCAGGATTTTAAGCAAGTGCGATAGTACTAAATGATGCTTACTTAATAATGAGTACCGTAAACACCAAAATTATTTTTCCTCCATTGATGGAGATATTGTCTAAAAGGGCAGCAAATGAAATTTAAAATTAGTTCAATATACGCAGCGCTAACATTAGCAGTTGCTGCACCTGCGGCAAATGCTGACGATTTACTGCAAATTTATCAACAAGCACTTACCAGTGACACCGTAGTACTGCAAGCACAAGCTCAGCGCGATGCATTATACGAAAGCATTGAAGAAAACCGTGCGCCTTTACTGCCGACTATTAGTGCCAACGTGGGTTACTCAAAGGCATGGAATAAAGAAGATGGTCAGGACACCAACAAGCCAGATGGCTTTACTGGTGGTATCAGCTTAAACCAAGTTATTTATGATCACAGCGCTTGGGTCGGTTTAGATTTAGCTGAAATGGCAGCATCACAAGCTGACTCAGCTTATGCATCAACGTTACAATCATTAATTATCCGTGTAACTGATGCATACTTTGCTGTATTAACCGCAAAAGATAACTTTGAGTTCCAAGGTGCTGAAAAACGTGCGATTGAGCGTCAATTGGAGCAAACTAAGCAACGTTTTGCAGTAGGTCTTACCGCGATTACCGACGTTCATGAAGCTCAAGCGCAATATGATTTAGCCTCAGCCACTGAGATTTTGGCCGAAAATACCTTAGCAAACAGTTACGAAGCATTACGTGAAATCACAGGTATAGATCACAAGTCAATTAACATTCTAGATACGACCCGCTTTTCTGCTGGCGCAACCTCGCCAACAACCTCAGCTGAATGGTTAAAAATTGCAGAAACCAACAGTATTGATTTAATGACCCAACGTATTGGCCGTGATATTGCCAGTGAAACCATTAGCCTTTTTAAAGCTGGCCATATGCCATCATTAAACTTGGGCGCTGGTTACACTAAAGGCTTTGATCAAAACCCAGGTCTTGATTACGACAATGCCAACATTGGCATTACCTTAAGCGTACCGATTTTTGAAGGCTTTAAAGTTTCGTCACAAGTAAAGCAAGCTCAATATCAATATGTTGAAGCCAGTGAACTGCTTGAGCAAACTCACCGTAGTGTGGTTAAAAATGTACGCAATAACTTTAACAATGTCGGCGCGTCAATCAGCTCTATCCGCGCTTACGAGCAATCTGTTATATCTTCTGAAAGTGCTTTAAAAGCCACTCAAGCAGGTTTTGAAGTGGGCACGCGTACCATTGTTGATGTATTAAACCGTACTCGTGATTTATACGATTCAAAGCGTCAACTGTCTGATGCTCGTTACGGCTATATCACTTCAATCCTTGCTCTTAAACAAGCAGCCGGTACTTTAAACGAAGACGATATCATCTCAATTAACAATGGCCTTATTTCAGAATAACCTTTGTTACTGAGTAAGCCCTATTGCTGATGCCTTATTCAGGCAACAAAAAAACCGCCAAATGGCGGTTTTTTATTGGGCATTTATAACGCTTATTCAGTCTTTAGAATGTCAGTTCAACACCGGCAAAGGCACCTTTAAACGACATATTCTGAGTTGTGCGAGAAAAATCATCAACATCAAATTTGAACTCGCGGTAACCCACTCGGATTGCCGTGTCTAAAGCAACACCATCAAATTTCCAACCTAAACCAGCGTTGTAGTCATAAACATTTGACTCATCAATGCCTAGCATAACGTCAGCAAATGCATATAAACCCAGCCCTGGCACACCGACTTCAGCACTACCGTAAAGCATAACAATACCGCTATCAACATCGACTTCTGAAGAAATTGCAGAACCAGCATCGGTAGTGCCATTAATTCTTATTGAACCATGCATTTGCTTGTAGGCAGCACCTAAATCTAAAGCTACTAAATCATTGTCTAGAATTTCGTAATAAAGTACGAAATCCGTATTACTTAGATCATTATAAGCAGTAGAAGCGCCATCGATAGAAATATCGTTAAAGAAAAAGTTTGAATCAGTTTGCTTGCCTTTACCTTCTAAACGATTTTCACGAATTTTAACGTTAGGCACTAACGGAATTGGGTGCTCAAAAGCAATCCATACACTGCCCTGTGCATCAGAGTCATAGTTATAAGTTTGCCCTACACCATCGTCACTATTGAATGAGCCGCTGGTGTCAGCTTGCCAATAATCACCACCGACTTTAAAACCAAGCACAGTTGCAGCTTGCGCTGAAGAGATGCTTAATAAACCCAATAAACTGGTGGCAAGAAGTGTCTTTTTCATCATTATCCCTGAGAGAGTAAGTTAGTTAAATCGATTACCGCAGCATTCGCGCGGGAAATATAGTTAGCCATGACTAATGAATGGTTGGCGACTAAACCAAAACCATCTCCGTTCAGCACCATTGGGCTCCAAACAGTTTGCTGAGTGGCTTCAAGTTCACGAATAATTTGTCGTAAACTCACCTCAGCATTTTTCTTTTCCAGTACATCTGCAAAATCAACTTCAATTGCCTTCATGAAATTAAGCAAAGCCCAAGCACTGCCTCGGCTTTCATAAAGCACATCATCAATTTTCCACCAGCTGGTTTTAATTTCTGAACTGGCGAGCGATGGCGTTGATTGCCTTGCAGTAGAATCACCGGCTAAATCAGTATTTAAACGCTCTTGACCAACACTGGCAGACAGCCGTTGTGAGATACTGCCTAAACGTTTTTGCACTTCTTTAAGCCATTCATTGAGGTTGTCTGCGCGAGCGTAAAACTGGGCATTACTGTTTTCGGTATCACTGATTTTAGCGCGGTAAAGTTTCAGTAATTTTATCGCTTCACGGTACTCGCCTTCAGCGCTAGGCACCAACCAACTGGTATGCTCAATATTAAGTTTTGAATGCGCAGCCAGTAAATCGCTATCTGCTGTCGATTGAGATTGTGAGCGACTAAACTCTTTACGCATAATCAGCGCTAAATCGCGAGACTGCTCTAATGCACCAAACTCAAATGCTGGCATATTATCCATCATCACTGATGGCGGCATAATATCGTTGGAAAGCCAGCCACCTGGTTTGTCCAATAAGCTTTCGAGAGTGTCTATCAGTGAAGAAGTTGTCGCGTAGCCAATAACGTGCTCGCCACGTTCATTTTGTAGCGTTTCGGGCTCTAGGATGTCTGGCTCAATGCTCCACCAAACCGCAATGACATAGCCGATTAATAGAATAATCCCTATGACACTAAAAATTTTTTTCCTTGTGATTTGCATCAATACAACTCCTTAATGATGATGGTGATGATGGCTTTCTTGCTGATCAGTACTCGCCTTTTTATCAACCATTAATTCAATATTTAACTGCTGACCATCAGCAAAAGTTAATGTTAATGGTACTTTATCACCGACGGTTAACGGCTTAACCAGTGACAACAGCATGATGTGATCACCCGATGGTTGCAATGTTAAGCTGCCATGTGATTCTATATCAAACCCTTCAACTTGGCGCATTTTCACAATGCCATTTTCTTCAATTAGGGTATGTAATTGGGCTTCTTTTGCCACTGGTGTAGTCACAGAGACTAATGTAGCAGTGTTATCTGAATGGTTCATTAAAGTAAGATAAGCTGCGGTGTTGGGCACACTGGCAGGCATGGCTCTAACATGGCCTTCTGAAAGCATAATGCCCGCAGTGGCCGAAATAGAAAATGTGGTTAAAACTAAAAAACTAAACAGCTGTTTGAATATCGCTTTCAATGTCTTAAACTCCATGTACACCCTAGTCGCTTCCCGAAGGAAAACAGCCTATGAGTCAGATTCAGATAAAGGATGATCAAGGCGTACGTATTATCAGTTTCAATCGTCCTGAAAAACGAAATGCCTTTAATCTTAAAATGTACCAACAGCTTACAGAATACCTGATCCAAGGTGAGCACGACAATGCAATTCGCGCCTTTATGTTACGAGGCGAAGGCAATTGTTTCACATCGGGTAATGATATTAGCGATTTCCTCAACAGCGGCGAGTTAAATGAAACCCATCCCACAGTGCAATTTTTGCATTGTATCCTTGAGATAAAAAAGCCATTGATAGCCGCAGTATCTGGCGCAGCTGTGGGCATTGGTACCACTTTATTACTGCATTGCGATTTGGTTTATGCCGATAACAGCGCTACATTTCAGCTACCTTTTGTCAATCTCGCCTTGGTACCAGAAGCAGCATCAAGCTTGTTACTTCCGCTCATTGTCGGGCAGCAAAAAGCGGCTGAACTTATCTTATTAGGTGAAAGCTTTACTGCCAGCACCGCAAAAGAATTAAATATTATCAACCAAGTGGTTGAGCAATCACAATTAGATGATTTTGTATTATCACAAGCAAAGAAATTAGCAGCTCAGCCACCGTTGGCGCTGCAGGCATCTAAACAGTTATTAAGGCATAACCAAGCTGAAGTGAAACAACAAATGCTTAAAGAGTTAGTGTTGTTTAGTGAAAGACTAAAAAGTGATGAGGCCAAAGCTCGGTTCCAAGCTTTTTTAACGAAGTAGTCTCTGGTTTAAGCATTGATATCATTTACGCTGGGATAAGCCAGTAAAATAGTCATTTAACACTGAAGTATGAATGATAATGCTGAACTAATCTTGAACGACAGCAGCGTTCATACTTCAGTTTAATATCTGGATTTTTTCTGGGTCATGATAATGGCAGTCACAAAGTAACCAATGAGTCCGATGCTAGGGCTCATTAAAATTGCCACTAGGGTTAACACTCGGGTCCACAATACTGACCAGCCAAATTGTTTTGCTAATCCGTGTGATGCGCCACATATCAAACTGTCATCGGTTGTTAACCATTTTTCTAAGTCTGTTAAGTTCATTTTTGTTCTCCTGCGATCTCCATTGAAGCCAGTTCAGCAGACATTGCCTTGACGCTATTAAATTGGTACCACTGCAACCCACATATCATTATCGAGCATGCGATAAAGCTAAAAACAGGAAGCAGTAGTAAAGAAGTTAATGGATCAGCTAAATGAAATATCATCATTAAATCCATAAATCAGTCCTCATTGCTTGCTAAAGCAGTGTCTGATTGTGTTGCTATTACATCGTCAGTCATTTCAAGCGAGCTGTTTAACTCAAAAACTTGTTCAGCAATTTGGCTATGTAAGCTCAAGCTAATTTCTTGTCTCGCAGTTTGTAGCATTTCAGTGGTTGCATCAGTCAAACGAGCTTCTAATACCTCTACCATGTCAGCACTATTAAGTTCATTTGCTTGAGCACCAATACTTGCGGTGGCGATAACAGCAATTAATGCCAGTTTCTTAAACATGCGATTGCTTGTTGTAGATGATGAACTAACCACTGAATTTTCATTTGATATTGAGTTAAACATGATGTTTTCCTTTCCTAATGTTGGGTACACCATGGTTATTACAAGCTACGTGCCAAGTTTTAAAAAACAATATAAACGACTGATTAATAGTAGTTATATTAACTTTAAACAAAAACAGGCTCACAACAGCCACTGAACAATAATCAAACAATTAGTCATTTTCACCATCCTGATAGTGAATTTAGCTAATACTTAATTAGCTAAGCTACAGGCATAAAAAAAGCGCCTCAATGAGACGCTATTTTTAACGAAAAAGACTTAATCATTACTCATGTTATTAGGGTAGAAAGTCACATCAGTAGGCGGCCTACTTTGATGCATTTTCTCAACCGCATCCCAAATAACCTCAACACCCGCACCCGGCTTATGAGCGTTTTCACTAAGATATCTACGCCAGCCCCTTGAGCCAGGTAGGCCTTGAAATAAGCCAATCATGTGACGAGTGATGTGGTTTAAACGCCCGCCTGACTGTATATGCTGCTCAATGTAGGGCACCATTTGTTCAATCACTTGCTCACGAGTTAACACAGCTTTGTCGTCACCGTAAATACGTTGATCCACTTCAGCTAATATATAAGGGTTTTGGTACGCTTCACGGCCGATCATCACCCCATCTAATTGCTGTAAATGCACCAATGAATCTTCAATGGTTTTAACGCCGCCATTAATACTGATATTTAAATCAGCATAATCCCGCTTTAATTGATACACCCGCTCATAGTTAAGCTCTGGAATTTCACGATTTTCTTTTGGGCTTAACCCTTGTAACCACGCTTTTCTGGCATGGACAATAAAAGTATCGCAACCAATAGCTTTAACCGTATCAACAAATTCGGTGAGAAATTCATAACTGTCTTGCTCATCGATACCAATACGGGTTTTAACCGTCACAGGGATATCAGCAACTTGCTTCATGGCATCAACACATTCTGCAACTAACTTAGGCTCAGCCATCAAACAAGCGCCAAACCGTCCGCTTTGGACTCTATCTGATGGACAACCCACATTTAAATTGATTTCATCATAACCGCGCTCAAAAGCCAGTTTGGCACAGGTGGCTAAATCTTTAGGGTTAGACCCACCAAGCTGCAAAGCAAGCGGATGCTCTTCTTGGTTATAAGCTAAGTAATCAGCCTGACCATGAATGATCGCCCCTGTCGTCACCATTTCGGTATAAAGCACAGTATGTGCAGACATCAGGCGCGCAAAGTAACGGTAATGCCTATCGGTCCAATCAAGCATGGGAGCGATTGAAAGTGAGCGGTTGAGTGTTGTTAGAGCCAAAATGGTACCTTATCGAAGAAAATCAACGATTAATAAAATATGATGCTTACTAAAAAACGAACTAGTGATTATATCATTAACAAACGGCTAATTAATATCAGCAGCCACTAATTTCATCACCAAGAAACTAAAATGCTTGATTAACCATAACCCAAAACTGACTTTCATCACCGCCAGTAACAAAGTCGGTTCTTATCACTATACCTTCAACTTCAAAACGTATGCCTGCGCCGTAGTTAGTTTTCATATCATCATGCAGTTCAGTTAAAGTAAATTCATCAGCCACATTGCCAGCTTCGGCAAATAATACCCACTGCCACCAAGGAATGTTATATAGATTAAACACCGGCAGTGATTGTAGTGGCTGCCATTGAGGTGTGACTCGATACTCTAGGGCATAATTGACTGCGCTGCGGCCAGTAAACTGCTTTGAAGAGTAACCGCGCAAACGATCAAAGCCACCTAATGACACCCCAGCAAAACTAGGAGGCTGCTGAAATTGCTGTTGTTTATAATCTTGCTCCCAACTTGGGGTATCCGCTAAGTAGAAATTAATCCCGAGCACTTGTTGCTCAAACCAACTGTTACTCCCAAAAGACATAAATGCGCTTTGTTCAAATTCCCACATCAACCAGCTTGGATCATCATCGACACTAAAGCCTTTGGTGATGGTTAGATTTGTTTGACCACCCTCGGTGCTATTTAGTTTGGCATCGCGGTTATCCCAATTAAAAGCAAGCTCAACACCACGGGCTTCGTCGGCTAAATAGGCTAATGCTTCAAGCTCTCGATACTTGCTAAACGGGGTTAAGCTGATAGAGCTAACACCTGACTC
This sequence comes from Shewanella sp. 3_MG-2023, assembly GCF_030548765.1. Taxonomy (NCBI): domain Bacteria; kingdom Pseudomonadati; phylum Pseudomonadota; class Gammaproteobacteria; order Alteromonadales; family Shewanellaceae; genus Shewanella; species Shewanella sp. 3_MG-2023. The sequence continues at coordinate 25,773 of NZ_JAUOSH010000027.1, forward strand.
TAATGGGTTCCAGCTAATTGGTGTGGTGTTTTTCCCAAGCGCGTTTGCAGCGCCATGCTTACCTCTGGCGATGGGTAATACATATTCCATGGTCAGTTTGCTAAAGCCTTCATCCCCGACACTAATGACTCGACTGATGTCATTGGCTTTTGGCTCGTATAGGTCACTATTGGGCAAGTAATATATCCCTTGCTCGTAATGACCACGAAACAATTCGGCACTAAATAACCATTGATCAAGCTCTGGCAATTGATAATGATAAAAACCTGCATAACTTAGCCAACTGTCATTGGCAGAGTATAAGCCAATGCCTAATGCTACGGCTTGCGGTTGACCGGCATGCTTAAGGACACCTGCTGCGCCGAATGTGGTGCTCAAGGTCTCAGTTGAAAAGACAATTGGCACAGCGACAAATTCTGGAGACAGTGCTTTTTCAGAGGGCGTTACCGCAGACGGCTTTTCAGCAGTATTTTGTTGCTGTGACTGTGGGTTTATCTCAGAAATAAGCTCAGTCTCTACAACCACTTCTGTATCAGGGCGATGACTCGTTGTGGTTTTACTGGCAGTCACATACTCTGGATCATTTGAAATTACGGAGTGAATAGCTTCAGACTGGGCGACACTGTCGATACTAAAAAACACGCAATAAATCATAACGACTGATTTATACAACTGCACTTAATACTTCCTATCTATGACTAATTTAAGATTCAAGCTCTAGGCTATAAACCATTAATTAAATTGAGATTAATCTTGTAAATCAACCACGACTCTTGGGGTGAGTTTAGTTACTAACTCATAAGCAATGGTGCCAATGTGCTCTGCCACTTCTTCTACAGCGAGCCCTTTACCCCACAGCTGCACTGAATCCCCGACCTTATCAGTTGCATCAAGCCCCAAATCAACGGTCAGCATGTCCATAGAGACTCGACCAACAATGGGCACTCTGCGGCCATTAAGCAACACGGGGGTACCTTCAGGGGCATTGCGCGGATAACCATCGCCATAACCTATGGCAACCACGCCTAGACGAGTATCTTGTTTTGCAGTCCAATAAGCGCCATAGCCAACACTTTGTCCGGCTTTATGCTCACGTACCGCAATAAGGTTTGACACTAACTCCATTGCGGGAACTAGCCCATGATGAACACCTTTATCACCCAGTACAGGCGATACCCCATAGAGTGCGATACCTGGTCTTATCCAGTCACACTGGCTTTGAGGCCAAAATAACGTAGCGGCAGAATTAGCTAACGTTCGATCGCCAGGTAAATCGTTAATCAACTGCTGAAAAGCATCAATTTGCACTTGGGTTAAGGGGTTATCAGGCTCATCGGCACAAGCAAAATGGGTCATTAAATGAATAGGTTTGGCAACTTGTGGGCAAGCCATTAAGCGTTGATAAACAGCCTTGAATTGTTCAATACCAAAGCCTAAACGATGCATGCCTGTATCAATTTTAAGCCAGACGGTAATGGGCGCAGTAAGTGTCGATTGCTCTAACATCACCAATTGCGACTCATGATGCACCACGGTATCAATTTTATGCTCAACTAATGTGGGTAAGTCAGATTGACGAAAACAACCTTCAAGCAACAGTAGCTTAGCGTTAACACCGCCTTGGCGTAATTCAAGCGCCTCTTCAAGTCGCGCCAGTCCAAATCCATCGGCGCAGTCAATACAGTCAGCGACAGACTCGGCCACGTTGAGCAAGCCATGCCCATAACCATTGGCTTTAACCACAGCCATGACTTTACTGTTGGGCGCAATTTCACGCAGCCTTGCAAGGTTAGCCTGCAAAGCTTTACGACTAATTTCAGCACGGGGAAATGGTTTCAAATAACTAACCTTACTGATTGCTTCATTCAAATAATTGAGCAACACAAGACTAAAAAATGAGCCTCTGCGTTAAAACAGAGGCTTTTCGGTACGACTAACGCAAAGACTAAATACCTATCTGATGAGATTAATCTTCATCAAAGACTTGTGCGCCAGAATAATTATCAAAACGCGAGAACTGGCCTTGGAACGCCAGCGGCACGCGGCCAATCGGGCCGTTACGTTGTTTACCAATAATGATTTCAGCGACACCTTTTTGTTCTGAATCATCGTTATACACTTCATCACGATAAATAAACATGATCAAATCCGCATCTTGCTCAATTGAACCTGATTCACGTAAGTCAGAGTTAACTGGGCGCTTATCAGCACGTTGCTCCAACGAGCGGTTAAGCTGTGATAACGCAATGACCGGGATCTCTAGTTCTTTGGCTAAGGATTTAAGTGAGCGCGAGATTTCTGCAATTTCTAAGGTACGGTTATCTTTTAATGAAGGCACCTGCATTAACTGCAAGTAATCAATCATGATCATTGATAAACCGCCATACTCACGCGCAATACGACGGGCACGACTTCGCACTTCTGTCGGCGTTAAGCCTGAACCGTCATCGATATACATTTTGCCTTGCTCAAGCATAATCCCCATGGTTGAAGAAACACGCGCCCAATCTTCATCATCTAACTGACCGGTACGAATTTTAGTTTGATCAACCCGGCCAAGTGATGCCAGCATACGCATCATAATTTGTTCTGATGGCATCTCTAAACTGAAAATAAGCACAGGTTTATCTTCATTCATGGCTGCTTGTTCACACAAGTTCATCGCAAAGGTGGTTTTACCCATTGAAGGACGTGCCGCCACAATAACAAGGTCACCCGATTGGAAGCCGGCGGTCATTTTATCAAGATCGGTAAAACCACTTGATACACCGGTCACACCGTTATGGGGGTTATTGTATAACTGCTCAATTTTGTCGACGGTTTTTTCAAGGATCGATTTAATCCCTTCAGGGCCTTCGTTGGCATTAGCACGCGACTCAGCAATTTTAAAAACTTTAGTTTCCGCTAAATCCAGTAAATCACTGGAGTTACGACCCTCAGGGTTATAGCCTGCATCAGCAATTTCATGGGCAACACCAATCATGTCACGTACAACAGCTCGTTCACGTACAATATCGGCATAAGATAAAATATTACCCGCACTCGGGGTGTTTTTGGCAATTTCACCTAAGTAAGCAAAGCCGCCAGCGTCTTCAAGTTGATCTTCAACTTCCAGGCGCTCTGATACGGTGATCAAATCAATCGGGTGACTGCTTTCAACCAAACGGCTCATCGCAGCGTAAATCATCCGATGGGAGCGAGAATAAAAATCTTCGGGCACAAGCGCTTCAGCCACTCTATCCCAGGCCTCAGCATCAAGCATCAACCCACCAAGAACCGATTGCTCAGCTTCAATTGAATGCGGCGGTAATTTCAGCGCATCAACTTGAGCATCTTTGAACCTTTCTCTGGCTTTAAAAGGACCTTTCTGTGACATTAAAACTCCCAATTCCCAACCTGTTTGTAAATATGGTATAACACCGAGGTCATGCAAACATGTAGTACAATGATATCGCGTAACATTTATCCCAACACGGATAAACAATCAGAATAAATAACAACAATAAATAATAAAAAATAAGGAAAGAACATGCGTTATGCACTCGTTGCAGCCCTTGTGCTGTCTTCTGGATTTGCCTATGCCGATGAAGGTCAGTGGCAACCCTATCAAATGCCTTCTATTGCAGATAAATTAGCACAACGCGGCATCGATATTCCTGCTAAACAGCTTGCAGATTTAACCCAGTATCCAATGAATGCGGTTGTGGGTCTGGGCTATTGTACCGCCAGTTTTGTCTCTCCCCAAGGCTTAGTTGTGACCAATCACCATTGTGCCTATCGAGCCATCCAATATAACAGCAAAACTGAACATAATTACTTAGCAGACGGCTTTCTAGCTAATACTAAAAAAGAGGAGCCATCAGCAGGCCCTAATGAGCGATTATACATCACTGAGAAGGTAACGGATGTCACTTCTCAAGTGAATGCGAATTTAAGTCGCGATCCTCTTAGCCGTTATGAAGATATCCAATCAAACCGTAAAGCATTAATCAAAGACTGCGAAACCGACGAAAACTACCGTTGTTCAGTCAGCAGCTTTCATAATGGACTTGAGTATTACTTAATTAAACAACTCATTATTCGTGATGTCAGACTAGTATACGCACCACCTGAAAGCGTAGGGGCTTTTGGCGGCGATATTGATAACTATGAATACCCACGCCACTCGGGCGATTTTACCTTCTTACGTGCCTATGTGGGCAAAGACGGTCAGCCGGCAAGTTATGCCGAAGACAATGTGCCTTATCAGCCAAAAAGTTATCTTAAAATAAATGCTGATGGCGTTAAAGCCGGAGATGGCGTGTTTGCCGCAGGCTATCCGGGAGCGACCAGTCGTTACCGCCTAACCAGCGAGTTAGAGTTTGCCAGTGATTGGATGTATCCAACCTACGCTAAGCGCTATCAACTGCAAATCGACACCATTAATCAAATGGCTGCCGACAATAACGCCATTGCGATTAAATACGCCGGTAACCTTGCCTCCATGGCAAACAGAATGAAAAAACTGAACGGGTTACTCGATGGTTTTAAAGCCACAGATATTGTCGGTATCAAACAATCACGTGAAGATAACTTCTTAGCTTGGCTTAAAAAAGACGCCAATGCTAACCATCAATTGATTGGTGAATTAGAAGCATTACTAGCTGAGCAAAATAACCTCATTCAAACTGACTATTATTTTAATAATGCCCAATCAAGTGCAATACTTGCCGCAGCTAAAAAGCTCTATCGTTTAGCCAAAGAAAAACAACTGCCCGATGCAGAGCGTGAGCAAGGGTTTCAGCAGCGTGATATGAAAATGTTTGCCGCTAACTTAAAACGCCTTGATAGAAGTTTTGATGCCAGTGTCGATAAAACCTTGTGGCTACAAGACTTGAACGCTTACATGGGGCAAAATCAGCGCGTTGAAATTCTTGATAACGCACTGAATAAGATCTCTGATGCTGAGGCATTATCAGCAAAATTAGATGCCTATTACGCCTTAACCACTTTAATGGATAAAGAGCAGCGTTTAGCTTGGATGGACAAAGACGCCCAAGCCTTTGAAACCAGCTCAGATCCGTTTATTCGCTTAGCGGTAGCGCTGCACGACACCAACATGGCACAGGAAAAAGCCGAAAACACTTTAAAAGGTAAGTTATCAACCGCTCGCCCTGAATACATGAAAGCCATCATCAGCTATTACAAAGCCAATGACTGGCCTGTGTATCCAGATGCCAATCGCACCTTACGGATCACCTACGGCATGGTCGATGGTTATCAGTCTGCAGATGCACTCTATAAGCAGCCTTTTACCCGTCTCGAAGGCATAGTGGCTAAACATACTGGCGAAGATCCATATAACGCGCCACAAAAGCTATTAACGGCAATTAAAGCCAATGATAACGGTGAGCACTCTGTCGCATCGGTTTATCAAGATCCACGCTCATGGGTTTGTCGTTTATTCTCTTGTTTAGATACGCCAGAAGAATTTAACTCAGTGCCGGTTAACTTCTTATCCAGTGTTGACACTACAGGTGGTAACTCAGGTTCACCGGTATTTAACGGTAAAGGTGAGTTAGTAGGTTTGAACTTTGATTCAACTTACGAGGCGATTACTAAAGATTGGTTCTTTAACCCAACGATAACCCGTGCAGTACACGTAGACTTTCGTTACATCCTATGGATGATGGATAAAGTTGATCACGCCCAAAACTTGATTGATGAGTTAGAGCTAGTAAGAAATTAGAGTATCACGCCCCAACTTGTGCAAACGAGCTTGGGGTGACCCTGACCACTCTCATTACAGGTAAAGCTGAAGCCTTAAAAGCCTAAAAATAAGACATAAAAAAACACCGCCAATTGGCGGTGTTTTTATTTAAATCAATGAGCTATTAATCTTCTGCAACAACAGAGATTTTAACTACTGATTTAACTTCAGTGTGAAGTTGAACTTCAACTTCAAAGTCACCTAGGTTGCGTAAAGCACCTAAAGGTAGACGTACTTCAGCTTTAGCTAGCTCAACGCCTGCTGCAGTAACTGCATCAGCGATGTCGCGGTTGCCCACTGAACCGAATAATTTACCTTCGTCACCAGCTTTAGAAGCGATAACAACTGACTCTAATGCAGCAAGCTTTTCAGCGCGAGCAGTACAAACACTTAATTCAGCAGCTAATTTAGCTTCTAATTCAGCGCGACGTGCTTCGAAAACTTTAACGTTTTCGTCATTAGCGATAACAGCTTTGCCTTGTGGCAAAAGGAAGTTACGAGCATAACCAGCTTTAACAGCAACTTGGTCACCTAAGTTGCCTAGGTTAGCGATTTTATCAAGCAGAATAACGTTCATTATCTAATTCCTCTGATTTAAATACTGCGATTACTGATGTAAATCAGTGTAAGGCAGTAGAGAAAGATAACGAGCACGCTTAATCGCGCGAGCTAGTTGGCGTTGATATTTAGCACTAGTACCAGTAATACGGCTAGGAACAATCTTACCGCTTTCAGTTACGTAGTTTTTTAAAGTAACGATATCTTTGTAATCAATTTCTGCAACACCTTCAGAGGTGAAACGACAGAACTTGCGACGACGGAAATAACGTGCCATGTTGACAGTCTCCTAAGTTTTCAATTCGACATTTTCGGCATGCAAAACCAATTTATTTTGGCCATTTCGCCCTTGTTGTAAAGAGATAAACCCTTCAACTTGGACCTGCACACCTGCTTTTAATTCTTCTGTTACGCTGTTAAAGCGCTTACCACTTAATATGACTTGGATCAGACAATAAACATTTCTCAACATTTGATCGTCATACCGCTGTGTTTTGTGTTCTAGCGTAATCACCTTATGGGGAATGCCGCTGGGACTATCAAAACGCTTTGAACGAGTTATCGTTCCGGTCAACACTAAGTGATTAATCACAGACTAATTATTCAGCAGTTTCTTCAGCGCTTGCTTCAACTTCTTTTTCAGCAGCTGGTGCAGCAGTAGGAGCACGACGTGAATCACGCTCATCTTTTGCTTTAGCCATTGGAGAAGCTTCAGTAACAGCAGTTTTAGTGCGCATTACCATGTTACGCAGAACAGCGTCATTGAAACGGAAAGCTGTTTCTAACTCTTCGATAGACTCTGCAGTTGCTTCTACGTTCATAAGAACATAGTGAGCTTTATGTAGGTCTTGAATTGGGTAAGCCAATTGACGACGACCCCAATCTTCTAAACGGCTGATAGTACCGTTAGCATCAGTGATTACACTGCTGTAACGCTCGATCATACCTGGGACTTGTTCACTTTGATCTGGGTGAACCATAAATACGATTTCATAATGACGCATTTATTGCTCCTTACGGTTAATTAGCCTCACGTGTGGCTCAGTCAGACCAAGTTGGAGGCAAGGAACGGAATTAAATGACTGATTTAAGCGCGGGATGATACATAAAGCCCGCACAAAACTCAAGCAATACTTGTGTGGTGCATGCTTTATTACCTTTAACTGATTAACTCACTCAAGCAGGCGTTGACAGCAATGACGGTAAATAATGAAAATACCCAGCAAAAAACAATAACCAGCGTGAAATTTAATTTGATATTGAATACACAGATGAAGCCATTGAGCGCTTTGCAGCCACTGCGAATACAGGTATTATGGCGCTTCATCCGTATTTCAGGCGTTCCTAATAACTATATAGAAACAACGTAATGAAAAAAGTCTGTATCTTTATGTCTTCTCTTCTCACAACGTCTTCAGCGTGGGCACTTGTTCCCCCAGACTATAAAGAGCCTCCCAGTGACTTTAAGGCTGAAATTGAAGCCGGTATGCAACTCAATACTGGTAATAACCAATCGCAAAACTTCAACGGCCGCACCTACTTAAATTACGATACTGAAAAAGCCCGTCAGGAATTTACCTTTAAGGTGTATTACGCCGCAGATAAAGACTCTACCACGGCTGAAAAGTATGATGTATTTGCCCAGTCGAGTTATAAGCTAGAAAGCGGCTATATTTTTGGCCGCGGTGAATTTACCTGGGATGATTTTGGTAGTTATACCAAACTGTCGACGGTTTCTACCGGTTATGGTTTTGATTTACTCTCAAACTATACCCAGAGCCTGAGCATAGAAGTCGGCCCCGGTTACCGTTATGACTTACCCAAAGCAACAGATACAGACTTAAACCCTGCAGCCAACCAAGACATCATTTTGCGTACCGCCGCCAAGTACAATGTGAAACTGCAAGAATATACCAGCCTCAATGCCGATTTGACCTCTGAAGTGGGTGAAGATAACAATACCTTGACCTTAGACGTCAGTTACAGAAATACCTTTTTACAGGACTGGGCCTTTAAACTCGGGGTGAACGTGAGATACACAGCGGTAGTTCCTGAAGACAGTGTAAAAACCGATACCATCACCACATTTAACTTGCTATATACTTTCCAATAAATTGCAACGCCGTTACAGCGGCCTGTAATGAGCCTTTTCAACATTCCAGATACAAAAAACGGGCCTTAAGGCCCGTTCCACTATCTGCTGATCAGCTCAGTAAATTACTTCACTAAACGTTGACGCACAGCTTCAAACAAACAAATACCGGTTGCCACTGATACATTCAAGCTTGAGACACTTCCCGCCATCGGGATTGACACTATTGAATCACAGCTTTCACGGGTTAAACGGCGTAAACCTTTATCTTCTGCGCCCATCGCAATGGCTAAAGGCCCTTTTAAGTCTGCTTGGTATAACTCACAATCCGCTTCACCGGCGGCACCAATAATCCACACCCCTTTTTGCTGAATATGACGCATAGTACGGGCAAGGTTGGTAACTTGGAATAATGGAATCGTTTCAGCCGCGCCGCAAGCAACCTTGCTCACGATTGACGTCAGTCCCACCGAGTTATCTTTTGGTACGATAATCCCTTGTACACCGGCAGCATCGGCATTACGTAAACAAGCACCTAGATTATGTGGGTCAGTGACACCATCAAGAATTAACAAAAATGGTAGGTCTGTCTTTTCTAATAAAGCATCTAAGTCCGCTTCAGCCAAGATTTTAGCAGCTTTAACTCGTGCAACAATACCCTGATGCTGAGTGCTCGATGCTTTGTCATCTAGTACTTTACGACCTGAACTTTGTACAGACACACCAAACTCTGTCGCTTTTTTGATTAATGGTAATAAACGCTCGTCATCACGACCTTGTAATACCCAAACTTCAATGACGCGTTCAGGTGAGTTGCTTAGCAAAGCTTCTACTGCGTGAATGCCAAAAATGATATCTTGTTTTTTCATTTACTTATTTTCTCTTGCGCTTTGCTTTAGTCGATGGTTTTTTAGCAGCCGGTGATGTTACACCAGCCGCTGAACTATTTGCAGCTTTAGCTGCAGGCTTGCGCTTTTTTCCGCCTTTAGTGGCAGATTTTTTCGCTTTGCCCGCTGTGCTTTTACCCGCTTTGCCAGAACGCCCCTTTGCTGGCGACTCTGCAGCTGGCTCACCTTTTGCTGATGCGCCCATTTTAGCGCCTTCAAGATTGGCTCTTTCTCTGGCTGTTAATGGCTTCTTATTGGCTTTCTTACGGCTCTTACCGTGATCACCAATCATGATCAGATCGATTTGACGATCATCTAAGTTAACCGCGGCAACTTTGACATTGACCTCGTCACCCACTTGATAAACCTTGCGGGTGTTTTCGCCAATCAAACGCTGACGCATTGGGTCAAACTGATAATAATCGCTGACTAAGCTTGAGATATGCACTAAGCCATCGATATACAAATCCTTTAAACGTACAAACAAACCAAAATTGGTCACTGAAGCAATGACAGCTTCAAATTCATCACCAACATGATCTTGCATGTATTCACATTTGAGCCAGTCGCTGACATCACGTGTGGCTTCATCTGCACGGCGCTCAGTAGTTGAACACTCTTCGCCCAGTTTATCTAGCTCTTCAAGTAGATAATGGTAGCCACCTTCTGGGGTCCACTTCTGCTTCATCTCACCTTGCTCTGCCGCTAACAAATAACGGATAACGCGATGTAAGACTAAGTCAGGGTAACGACGAATAGGCGAGGTAAAGTGTGAATACTCTTCTAATGCCAAGCCAAAGTGACCGTCATTATCAGGGGTGTATATCGCTTGTCTCATTGAGCGCAGTAACATTACCTGGATCAATTCAGCATCCGGTCTATCTGCAATTTTCAGCATTAAGTCCTGATAATCTGACGGCGTAGGTTCAGTGCCGCCATTCATTGATAAACCGCGTTCTGCCAGAAACTCTTTGAAGTTTGCCAACTTGGTTTCTGAAGGTGACTCATGCACACGGTATAACACTTCACCTTTATGCTTTTTGACGAACTTAGCTGAAGCGACGTTGGCTAAAATCATACATTCTTCAATGATTTTATGTGCCTGATTACGGCTACGGGGCACAATTGCTTCAATTTTACGTTGCTCGTTAAACACAAACTGGGTTTCAACGGTTTCAAACGCAATCGCCCCACGTTCTGCGCGGCGCTCATTTAAGGTTAAATATAACGACTGTAAACACTGAAGATGCGGGAACAAAGCTTCATGCTCAGGGGCAATCTTGCCACCTTCTAGCATGGCTGCCACTTGCGTGTAAGTAAAACGCGCATGTGAGTGCATCACTGCCGGATAAAACTTATAACCCGATAGTTTACCCGCAGCTGAAATGGTCATCTCAGCCACCATACAAAGGCGATCAACATGGGGATTTAGTGAACACAAACCATTAGAGATTTTCTCTGGTAGCATCGGGATAACTTGCGATGGAAAATACACTGAGTTACCACGGGATCTCGCTTCATCATCTAATGCCGAGTCTGTACGCACATAGTGACTTACATCAGCAATAGCGACCCATAAACGCCAGCCACCGCTAGGCTTAGTTTCGGCATAAACAGCATCGTCAAAATCGCGGGCATCTTCGCCATCAATGGTCACTAAGGGTAAATGTCTTAAATCGACGCGACCTTGTTTATCTGACTCTGGGACTTCATCCGGAATGCGCTTAAGTTTTTTCTCAATAACAGCTGACCATTTGTGAGGCAAATCGTAATTGCGCAGAGCAATTTCAATTTCCATACCTGGCGCCATTGTTTTACCGAGCACTTCGGTCACTTTGGCTGCCGCTTTAACAAATCGTCCAGGACGACGGGTTAATTCAAGCACAACAACGTCGCCAGCTCTGGCGCCATTAGCGTCTTCTTTGGCAATCAAGATTTCTTGGGTAATTCGTCTGTCATCGGCAATCACAAATGCCATGCCAGCATCAACATGATAACGGCCGACTAATGGCGCGCTGCGCTGCTGCACTAAACGAACGATACGCGCTTCACGTCGTCCACGGCGATCGGAACCTGCTTTTTGCGCCAACACTTTATCACCGTGAAAATACATCTGCATATCACGATTATTAATAAAGAGATCGTCACCGCCTTCATCAGATTTAAAAAATCCGAAACCATCACGATGGCCGATAATCGTACCGGTAAGCAGATCCATTTTTTCAGGAAGACCATAACTATGGCCACGGGTATAAACCAGTTGCCCATCACGCTCCATGGCGCGCAGTCGTCTTCTTAACGCTTCTAAGTGGTCTTCATCAACCATTTTTAGCGCGGCGGCGATATGTTCTCTGGTGACAGGTGACTTTTGCTCACGCAAATACTCTAGTATGTATTCACGGCTTGGGATTGGGTTTTCGTACTTGTCTTGCTCTCTCTCAAAATGAGGATCGATGATCATTCAATTTCCAAATAATTTACTCCCTCGTGGGAGTCTTAGCGGTTGTGCAGCTGTGGCTGCTGTGCTCGCTCTATTATACTGGCGGGCATTTTAGCGGCTAACATCTGCAATAATGATGTGGCTTTTTTCTGTGTCGCGGCATCATTAAATACGCTGTTATATAACCAATGGTAACCTAATTGATAATCAACAGGGCTACCATAACCTTCGCCGTATAGGCGAACTAACATCAATCTTGCAGGCAGATCGCCATTGGCTGCTGCCGGCATCACATATTGCACTGCTCGATTTTTGTCTTGCACTACCATTTCACCGTGATAGTAATATTCGGCCAGTTTCAGCATCGCCTCAGCGCTACCTTGCTCTGCAGCAGTTTGTAATAACGCCATGCCACGGGAAGCGTGTTTATCTACACACACACCATGGTTGAGCATTTCGGCCCATAAAAACTGATACATGGGCTGCTGGAGTACTTCTGCTCTAGCTTCAATATCTTGCACTAGTTGGCAGTCATCGCGTTTAACTTGCTTTAAATAAACATCATTGCGGATCAATTTAATTAATTGCTCATCACCATAGATATCCACCGCGGTTAATTCAGCAACAGCTAAATTCGGCAGTAAGCACAACACCAACAAACATAAACGCAGCATAACGATTCTCAATGACACTTTAGTTACTCTATGCATCGGCATTATAGCCTATATCTTGAGTATTAACTGCACAAACAACAATATTTAGTGGTTATTTGAATTGCCAAAATGATTTTAAAAAAGCAGTAAAAAGAAGAGAAATTGCGCGGAGTTACAGTTTCAATTTTATCGTCTAAGGTTTGTTAATTCTGCATATTAAAAAGGCCGCTAAATAGCGGCCTTTTTATGTGTTAGTTAAATGGATTAACTAATACGATTGTCTCGTTTCTGTCAGGACCGGTTGATACGATATCAACAGGCGCTTCAAGTAACTCTTCGATACGAGCAATATAATTAAGCGCTGCTTGTGGCAGTTGCTCAATTGAAGTCGCACCAAAGGTAGACTCACTCCAGCCAGGCATAGTTTCGAATACAGGAGTAACCTGTTCGTAACCTTCAGCTGCAAGTGGTGTGACAGTTTCTACAGTTCCATCAGGATACTGGTAACCAACACAGATCTTAACTTCTTCAAGACCGTCAAGAACGTCAAGTTTAGTTAGGCAGAAGCCGCTAACACTGTTGATTTGAACTGCACGGCGCATTGCCACAGCATCTAACCAACCTGGACGACGTTTACGACCAGTAGTTGCACCAAACTCTTGGCCTTTATGACCTAAGTAATCACCGATCTCATTCTCAAGCTCTGTTGGGAAAGGACCTGCACCTACACGTGTAGTGTAAGCTTTCATGATACCTAGAACATAATCTAAGTGACGAGGACCAAAACCAGAACCGGTAGCGACGCCACCTGCTGTAGTGTTTGATGAAGTCACATATGGGTATGTACCATGGTCGATATCAAGTAATGTACCTTGTGCACCTTCAAACAAGATAGGCTCACCCGCTTTACGGGCTGTATCAAGTAATTCAGTAACATCAGTACACATACTCTTAAGATAATCAGCAATTGCTAATGCATCATCAAGGGTAGTTTGATAATCAACTGCGTCACAGTCATAGTATTCAGTCAGCATAAAGTTGTGATATTTCATCACTTCTTTTAATTTAACTGCGAATAACTCTGCATTGAATAAATCACCAACGCGTAGACCACGACGAGAAATTTTATCTTCATAAGCTGGACCAATACCACGACCCGTTGTACCGATAGCTTGATTGCCGCGCGCTTTTTCGCGAGCTACATCAAGAGCACAATGGAAAGGTAGGATCAGTGGACATGCTTCTGAAATAAGAAGACGCTCTTCGACAGGAACTCCACGCTCTTTAAGCATGTTGATCTCTTTCATCAAAGCATCAGGAGCCAATACCACACCATTACCGATAATGCATTTCACATTATCACGTAAAATCCCTGACGGAATTAAGTGAAGTACGGTTTTATCGCCGTCAATTACCAGAGTATGACCAGCATTGTGGCCGCCTTGGTAACGAACTACATATTTTGCCTGTTCTGTTAGAAGGTCGACAATCTTACCTTTTCCTTCGTCACCCCATTGAGTGCCGAGTACTACTACGTTTTTGCCCATCGTCTGCTGCAAGGTTGCGGTATAAAGGCGAATTTTAACAGATTTAGGGGGGTAATATGCAAGTATTTTATGCGAAAATTATTAATAGTACTATGCCGGCAGAGACTAGGCAGCCACCTAACCGCCTGAGATTATTCTTATTTTGCATCGAAAATTCGGCTAAATATTTTTTCCATTGCAGCGGAAATAATAAGGGTCCGATACCTTCAAGTACCAAAACAAGCCCCATGGCAAACATCAACATTTGAAAATTCATGGTCTAGTTCCACTATTTGGTTTACACATTAGCAAAAAACATCGACTACACCATAACGCTTCTAAGCGGTCATCGCATTACATCGAATGACTAATTGGCGTTTTTACCTAAAAAAAGCCAATAAAAAACCCAGCATATAGCTGGGTTTTTTGAATTCTGAAAACGTATTAACGTTTTGAGAATTGTGGCTTACGACGTGCTTTACGTAGACCAACTTTCTTACGCTCAACTTTACGAGCATCACGGGTAACGAAACCAGCAGAACGTAAAGAAGGACGTAGAGCTTCGTCTAACTGAAGCAATGCACGAGTAATACCGTGACGAATTGCACCTGCTTGGCCAGTGGTTCCACCGCCCTTAACAGTTACATAGATGTCAAGTTTGTCAGTCATTTCAACTAGCTCTAGAGGCTGACGAACAACCATGCGAGCAGTTTCACGACCAAAATATACATCTAGTGGACGTTGGTTAACAACGATTTGACCACTACCTGCTTTAGCGAATACGCGAGCAGTTGATGTTTTACGACGGCCAGTGCCGTAGTACTGAGTTGCAGACATTAGCTTACTCCCGTATTAGATATCAAGAACTTGAGGTTGTTGTGCAGCATGGTTATGTTCAGTGCCAGCGTAAACTTTAAGCTTACGGAACATAGCACGGCCCAAAGGACCTTTTGGTAACATACCCTTAACTGCTTTCTCGATAATCATTTCAGGCTTATGATCTTGCAGCTTTTCAAAAGAAATCTGCTTAATACCACCGATGAAACCTGTATGTGAGTAGTAAATTTTGCCTTTAGCTTTGTTACCAGTCACAGTAACTTTCTCAGCGTTAATAACGATGATGTAGTCACCAGTGTCAACATGAGGAGTATACTCTGGCTTGTGCTTACCACGTAAACGAGTAGCAATTTCAGTAGCGATACGACCTAAAGTTTTACCTTCGGCATCAACGACGAACCAGTCACGTGTGACTGTTTCTGGTGTAGCAGTAAATGTAGTCTTCATTTTTACAAAAACCCAATGTTTAAAATTCTGTCTCAATGCTGAATGCGGAATGCAAACAACACAATGACCATTTCAAAGCCCCTTCGAGCTGAAATTGGTTTAAATCGTCCACCCAAATTCGGTGGAGTAACGAGGGCAGGTGGCGGATTATAGACAAAGCTGAGTTAAAAATCACCTAATTTCTGATAGTTTTCTAAAAAACTTCTCTGGTGCTTTAGCTGATTTCATCCCTCAATAACTATTTATGGTAAATGCTCCAACATTAAATAGTCATGTGATTGCATTTCAATCAATCTTGAGCGGCAGCGTCTAAACTCAAAACTGAGTAAACCATCTGTGTAAATATCTTCTAATGAAACTTCAGCAGAAATAATTAACTTCACATTACGCTCATAAAATTCATCTACCATCGCGAGAAATCGCCGAGCAATATCATCACCGGTTGTGGCTGAGCCCATTTGTTCAAGCCCACTTAATAGAACGGTATGGTACAAACGAGCCACTTCCATATAGTCGCGCTGGGATCGAGGGCCGTCACATAAGTCTCTAAAGTTGGCCAATAGCACCCCTTGGGATTGCTGGCGAATATTCACCTCACGGCCTTCAATTTCAATGGCGTCAGTGAATACTTCTGATTCTGGAGCAAGCTGGGCAAAATAGCTTAACAAGTTGGTGTCAGCCTGCTCATCCAGTGGGTAGTGGTAAATCTCAGCTTGCTCAAGGGTTCGTAAGCGATAATCAATACCCGAATCCACATTAAGGATTTCGCAGTTTTGGTTTATTAAGGCGATTGCGGGTAAAAATCTTGCGCGCTGTAAGCCATTTTTATAGAGGTCATCGGGAATGATGTTTGAGGTGGCCACTAACGCGACCCCTTCTTTAAATAAGTGTTGGAACAAGGTGCCCAATAACATGGCATCGGTAATGTCAGAAACAAAAAATTCATCGAAACATATGATGTTATATTGCTGCGCCATTTTGTTAGCAATAGTAATTAATGGGTCCTGAACACCGTCAAGTTCGCCTAAGTCATGGTGTAGCTGGTGCATAAAGCGATGAAAGTGGGCCCGCAGTTTTTTCTCTGTTGGCAGCGCATCAAAAAAAGTATCCATCAAGTAAGTTTTACCACGACCTACTCCGCCCCATAAATATAAACCTTTGACGCTAGGGGCTGATTTTTTAAGGCCGATTGAACCTAAAAGCCGACTCAATGAGGACTGCTGAACATCGGCTGCGATAAGTTCTTCATAAACACGTTGCAATGACTTTACCGCTTGCTCTTGGGCTAAATCATGGGAGAAACCTTCACGGGTTAAATCTTGCTGGTAATGCTGCCAAGGGCTTAACTGCGACACGGGGACTACTCTCTATATACTGCTGAAAATTCCACACAACCATAACATATCCCCCTTAGCCGGCGTAACGGTAAACCACATAAAAATTAACCTTTGTTAATGATGGCTGAACTTATTGAAACTTAGAACACTCCGAGGTTATATAGTCAATACAGCTAAACTGAAGTTGTATTTACGCCAGTCACCCATAATATGTGTATAAGCAAAGATTAATTTTCAAGGAGCAAGAAACAATGAAACCCAAATTAACCTTAGTTTCAGCAGCGATATTATCCGCCTCTTTATCGTTAATGCCGGCGTTGTCCCAAGCTGCAATTCCACAAACTGTTAATGGTCAAGCGCTACCTAGCCTCGCTCCCATGCTAGAAAAAACAACTCCCGCTGTCGTCTCTGTTGCAGTCAGCGGCACCCAAACCTCTAAACAACAAATTCCCGATGTGTTTCGATATTTCTTTGGCCCTAACGCCCCCCAAGAACAAGTGCGTGAACGCCCTTTTAGAGGCTTAGGATCAGGGGTCATCATTAACGCCAAAGAGGGTTACATCGTCACGAATAACCACGTTATTAATGGTGCTGATGAAATTAAAATTGGTCTGCATGATGGCCGTGAGATTGACGCAAAACTCATTGGCTCAGATCCTGAATCTGATATTGCGCTATTACAAATAGAAGCGAAAAACCTTACCCAAGTGAAACAAACCAACTCTGATGATATCCGTGTCGGCGATTTTGCTATCGCCATTGGTAACCCATTTGGTTTAGGGCAAACCGTGACTTCAGGTATTGTTAGCGCCTTGGGCCGTAGCGGTTTAGGGATTGAAATGCTGGAGAACTTTATCCAAACTGACGCCGCGATTAATAGTGGTAACTCAGGCGGCGCCTTGGTTAATCTTAACGGTGAGTTAATCGGTATTAATACCGCCATTGTGGCCCCCGGTGGTGGCAACGTCGGTATTGGCTTTGCTATTCCGGCTAATATGGTTAACAACCTAATTAATCAAATTATTGAGCATGGTGAAGTTAAACGTGGCGTGCTTGGCGTTATGGGCCGAGACTTAGATAACGAATTGGCCAAAGCATTTGGTCTAGAAACCCAGCATGGCGGTTTTATTAGTGAAGTCATGCCTGATAGCGCCGCAGACAAAGCAGGTATAGAAGCGGGTGACATCATTGTCAGTGTCAATGGTAAGCAGATTAAAAACTTCCAAGCCTTGCGAGCAAAGGTCGCCACTATGGGCGCTGGTGCTAAAGTTAAAATTGGCATCATTCGCGATGGTGATAATGAAACCATTAATGTCACCCTTGGTGAGTCAAATAGCAGTTCAGGCACCAGTGCTGATGCATTACACCCAATGCTTGAAGGGGCTGAGTTAAGTAATAGCCGTAAAGGTATTGAAATTGCTGAAGTGGCTCAAGGATCGCCAGCCGCCAGAAATGGACTCGAGAAAGGCGATTTAATTGTCGGGCTAAATCGCAGTAAAGTAAAAAGCCTTAAAGACTTAAAAGAGCAGCTAAAGACTCAGCAAGGCGCGGTCGCATTGAAAATATTGCGTGACAATAAGCTGCTTTACTTGGTACTGCGTTAAAGCAGCACCGAATAAACCCTGTTGTTTTACCCAATAAGCATCGTAGCCCTGTTACGATGCTTAATTTTTTTAATCATGATAATATCTTGGGTACTTTTTCATAATTTAGTCAGCCAATGAATTTCAAAGACACAATTTTATATTTGACCAAAGCTGTGGCATTTGGATTAGTCATGGCGGCCGCTTTCATATTTGTTACTTCGATAACCAACAACAGTAATTTCAATAATGGCTTAACCACTACCCAGCACCACAATGACTTATCCTTTGCTAAAGCCGTTCGTCGAGCAGCCCCTGCTGTGGTCAATATTTATAGCCTTAGTTTAGATCAAAATAGCCCATTAAATTCAAGCTCGCTTCAAGGCTTGGGTTCTGGGGTTATCATGAGTAAAGAAGGCTACATTTTAACCAATTACCATGTAATTAAAAAAGCCGATGAAATTGTTATCGCGCTACAAGATGGCCGAAAATTTACCTCAGAAGTTGTCGGTTCAGATCCAGTCACCGATTTAGCGGTCCTTAAAATTGAAGGCGATAATCTACCTATCGTGCCGATCAATTTATCCAAACCTGCACAAGTGGGCGATGTGGTACTTGCCATTGGTAACCCTTACAACTTAGGCCAAACCATTACCCAAGGTATTATCAGTGCAACCGGCCGAAACGGCTTAAGTTCAGGCTATCTTGATTTCTTACAAACCGATGCAGCCATTAATGCCGGTAACTCTGGCGGTGCACTTATCGACACCACTGGCGAACTAATTGGTATTAATACTGCGGCATTTCAAATCGGTGATGAAGGTGGCGGGCACGGTATTAACTTTGCCATCCCAATTAAACTGGCTCACAGCATTATGGGAAAGTTGATTAAAAATGGCCGCGTTATTCGTGGCGCGTTAGGGATTTCAGGCGAGCCGTTAAGCCCTGTTATGGCGCAAATCCTCAACTTACCGGATTTAAAAGGCGTATTGGTCACCGCTGTTGATCCCAAAGGGCCTGCGGCAGATGCGAAACTGCGTCCAAGAGATGTGATTATCGCTTATGCAGAAGAGAGTGTTCCTGGGGTTGAAATGCTGATGGATAGAATTGCTGAAACAGCGCCCGGAGATAGCATCACAATGACCATCATCCGCGAAGGTAAGTCTTATGATGTGCCAGTGATTATTGGTGAGAAGGCTGTCGAACCTTAAGCACAAATTACAACTTAACCATTTAATCATAAAAAAGTCAGCTACCTTAGGTAACTGACTTTTTATTCTTTACTATAAAGCTTTGGCAAACAACTTAAGCAATCTACAGCTTATGCAATACGAACCACTTCACCGCCGATGGCTTTAAACTTCTCTTCGATATGCTCATAACCACGATCTAAGTGATATATACGATCAACGGTTGTCGTACCATCAGCCATAAGGCCTGCAATCACTAAACTCGCTGAAGCGCGTAAATCTGTCGCCATCACTTGCGCACCGTTCATGCGCTCAATACCATTAATGATGCAGGTGTTACCCTCTAGCTCCATTTCAGCGCCCATACGGCTTAACTCAGGTACATGCATAAAACGATTTTCAAAAATCGTTTCAGTCACATGACTGGTGCCTTCAGCTAATGCGTTTAACACACAAAATTGCGCTTGCATGTCCGTCGGAAAAGCAGGATATGGCGCAGTTTTAATATTAACCGCTTTAGGGCGCTTGCCTTGCATATCAAGTTCAATCCAATCGTCGCCAGTATTAATCACCGCGCCAGCATCTTCAAGTTTTGCCAGAACTGCTTCTAGGCTTGAAGGATCAGCGCTTAGACAGCGAATTTTTCCGCGCGTCACGGCTGCAGCCACTAAAAATGAGCCGGTTTCGATGCGATCAGGCATCACTCTGTGGTTACAACCAGAGAGTTTCTCAACCCCTTGAATACGCAAGGTTGCGCTGCCAACACCGGTAATTTTTGCGCCCATTGCAATTAAGCAATGTGCTAAATCATTAATTTCAGGTTCGCGAGCGGCATTTTCAATAATGGTTTCACCATCAGCTAAGGTCGCAGCCATCAATAGGTTTTCAGTGGCACCAACGCTGACCATATCCATAAAGATATGCGCGCCTTTTAAGCGGCCATCAACTCTGGCTTTAATATAACCTTCTTTTACCTCAATAGTAGCGCCCATTTGCTCTAGCCCTTGCAAATGCAAGTTCACAGGTCTTGCGCCAATCGCGCAGCCACCAGGCAATGAAACATCAGCGGTACCAAATCGAGCCAGTAACGGCCCTAAAATCAAAATAGAGGCGCGCATGGTTCTAACCAAATCGTATGGCGCACAAAACTCTTTGAGATTAGTGGTTGAGATCCGATATTGGCTATTGCCTAACTCAGTGACATCAGCACCAAGGCAGCGAAGTAATTCACAGGTTGTTTTTACATCGCGAAGGTTAGGTACATTCGAAATATTAAAGTCAGTTTCAGCTAAAACACCAGCAAACAGGATCGGCAAAGCCGCATTCTTAGCGCCAGAGATGGTCACATCTCCGGCAAGGGGCTTGCTGGCTTGTATTGTTAATTTATCCACACTAATTCTCTACACTCAGTATTACGCTTACATATTAAATAATTTTTCACGCTTCCACTGAGTCGGCGTAAAAGTCTTGATAGTAAGCGCATGTAACTCACCACTGGCAATATGTTCATTCAGTGGTGCATAAATGGTCTGCTGCTGCTTCACTTTACTCATAGCGTCGAACATTTCGCCAACTGCAACCACTTTGTAGTGGCTACCATCTGAAGTCACATGTACTTCATCTAGGGTTAACGCCTCTGATAAAATCTGCTCAATTACTTTGCAATCCATGAAATGTGCTACCTTAAATTCAATGCTATTGTTCTATGAAAAAGGACTCTAAATCATACAACTCGATAAGTTTTTTTAGATGCTTACTCGGATTAGCCAAGCTCCTTGGCTGAGTGTTGTCCCCATGACAATGACCTAAACATATTAGTTCAAGCAATAAGGCCACGCCTGCACTGTCAACATACTCTAAAGCAGACAAGTCTAACACTTGAGTCGTATCAGTAAACAATTGTTGTTGATTTGGCCACAATTCTCTGACCTCAACCTGAGTTAATTGCCCTTTTAGGTGACAAATATCACCTTGCTGTGAAAATTCAATCACGCAGCATTGCCCTCGTCCTGATCTAAGCGAATATTTTGGTTGGTGCGCTCATAAAGCATGTCGATGACCTTATCGACGCCTTTTTGGCGAATTAAATTGGAAATTTCTGATTGCTTTGACGCCAGTAAACTCACGCCTTCCGCCACCAAATCAAACGCTTTCCAGCTGTCATCTTTTAGACGTCTGGCTTTAAACACCACTTTAATGGGCGGGCGACCATCTTCAATAATTTCGACGCGGACATCGATCATTTTCTCGTTACTAAAATCAGCAGCCGGGAAAAACTGTACTTGCTGACCAGTGTACTCAGTAAAGGCTTGGGCATAGGTAGCCACTAAATAACCTTCAAAAGCATCCACAAACCGCTGACGTTGTTCAGGAGTCGTGTCACGCAGGTATTGCCCCATCACTTTATACGCGGCGTATTTATAATCAACATAGGGCATAAGCTCTTCGCGAACGATAACTTTTAAATAGCTTAAATCATTGTCAATGAGGGCTTTGTCTTTATCAAAACGCGCAAAGGTTTTCTCTGATACTTGCTGCACCAGCTTGAACGGATCATGGGTATCTATGTCATCAGTCGTCAGCTCTGCAGCACCAAGCTGGCTGATGCTTAACCATAAAAAGACACTTAACATAACGCGAATAAACTGCTTCATATACCGCTCCTACTTATCATCCGATGACATGCTATAGATTAACTGACCGATTAAGTCTTCCAGTACTAATGCTGAGCGCGTGTCATAAATTTTATCGCCATCAGCGAGCATCTCAATATCATCATCCATAAAGCCTGGGGTTAACCCCAAAAACTGCTCACCCAATAAACCTGCAGTTAAAATCGATAAGCTGCTGGTCTCTGGAAATTGATCATATTGCTTATCCATAGTGATGCTCACTATCGGTACAAGCTTTTTGGGGTCGAGCTGAATATCAGTTACCCTTCCGACAACCACCCCGCCCACTTTCACTGGCGAGCGTACTTTTAAGCCACCGATATTGCTAAATTCAGCGTGTAAACTGTAAGTTGCCTGATTAGGCTTAAGCTCAACATTGGCCACATTAAATACCAGCACACAAAATGCCACTAAGCCTGACAATAAGAACAATCCAACCAATAACTCTATTTTCCGTGTCAACATACGACTAAACCACTTTAATTAATGAATGTAAAATTTACCCAACTTACCTCCCGCTAACACTCAGCAGTTAACATCAATTGCCGAACATAATCGCTGTCAGTAAAAAATCGAGCGCTAACACTGCTAAACTCGCCTGAACCACAGTGGATGTGGTCGCTCGGCTAATGCCTTCGGGGTTGGGAATGACTTCATAACCACGATATAAAGATATCCAGGTTACCACTACGCCAAAAAGCACACTTTTGATTAAACAATTTACAATATCTTGGCGCCACTCAACCGATGCTTGCAGAATTGACCAAAAAGAGCCGCTATCAATGCCTTTCCATTCAACTCCCACTAAATGACCGCCGATAATGCCAACAAGACAAAACATCATCACTAATAATGGCAGGGTGATAACCCCCGCCCAAAAACGTGGCGCTATGATTTGGTGTAAAGGGTCAACCGCCATCATCTCTAAGCTTGATAACTGCTCGGTTGACTTCATTAAGCCAATTTCAGCGGTTAATGCCGAGCCTGCGCGCCCGGCAAAAAGTAATGCCGCAACCACAGGACCAAGCTCTCTTAATAAGCTCAATGCCACCATGGGCCCTAGGCTTTCGACCGTGCCAAAATCAGCCAGTACCGTATAAGCTTGTAATGCCAGCACCATACCGATGAACAGGCCAGAGACTATGATGATCACCATGGAGCGAACACCCAACACATAAACTTGCTTGGTGATTAAGCCAATATCTTTTTTAACATTCGGCCAACGGGCAATAGCGCCCCATAACATCAGCCCTGCTCGGCCTAGACCTGAAATAAAATCCAAAGCAAAGCGGCCAATATTACTGATAAAGTTAATCACGTCCACTTAACATCTCCTGTTGATAGTCTTCAGCTGGATAATGAAAAGCCACCGGCCCATCGGGTGCTCCATGAATAAATTGCTCAATTTGTGGATTGGTTGAAGCCCGTAATTCAGCAGGCGTGCCTGAAGCGATTACTTTTTTCTCGGCGATAACATAAACATAGTCGGCAATACTCAATACCGCATCCACATCGTGGGACACGACCACCGAAGTCAGCCTCAATGTTTCAGATAATTCGCCAATCAATTTCACCAGCACCGCCATCGAAATAGGATCTTGACCGGCGAAAGGCTCGTCATACAAAATCATTTCAGGCTCAAGTGCTATCGCCCGCGCCAATGCAACTCGGCGCTGCATGCCGCCGGATAACTCATTGGGCATCATCAGAGCGGCGCCCCGCAGCCCCACGGCTTGCAGCTTCATCAACACAATCTTACGAATAATAGTTTCAGCTAACCCTGAGTGCTCACGCAGCGCAAACGCCACATTATCAAACACATTCATATCGGTAAAAAGCGCCCCACTTTGAAACAACATACTCATGCGCTTTCGCTGCTCAAATAATTGTTGCCGCTTCAGTTGGTGAATGTTTTGCCCAGCAAAAAGCACCTCACCACTATCAGGGGTTAATTGACCGCCGATAAGTTTAAGTAAGGTGGTTTTACCTATGCCACTTGGCCCCATAATGGCGGTCACTTTGCCAGTTGGAATGCTGAGACTGATATCATCAAAGATAACCTTAGTCCCTCGGCTAAAGCCCATGTTCTTAACTTCTACAAGGGCTGACCTAGTGGGCTCTAAACTTGGAGTAGACATATCTATAGAGGAAATAATAGCCTTCCTAGAGAACGAGATGTAGAGCTGAAGTGTACGAAATTGTGTAAGAACCTACAACAAATCAATCACCATGCGTTACAATCCCTAACAATTTTCGCAATAGCGACGATTTTTGTTAATATCTGACAAAAATATCGCCATAACTCAAATAATTGGAACAAGATGCTTTTTAATATCATGATGCTCATCGTCGGATTGGGCGCATTAGTTTGGAGCGCAGATCGCTTTGTTTACGGAGCTGCCGCCTTTGCTAGAAACTTAGGCCTGCCACCAATGTTAATCGGTTTAACCATTGTGGCCATGGGCAGCTCAGCGCCAGAAATGCTGGTTGCTGCCACCGCATCAATGGAAGGCATGAGCGATACTGCAATTGGTAACGTGCTCGGCTCAAACGTGGCTAACATCACCTTGATATTAGGGGTTACCGCATTGTTTGGGGCTATTTCAGTTCGCTCAGAAACCTTAAAGCGTGAAATTCCAATCATGATTGCGGCAACCGTATTAGCTGGCTACCTTATTCACGACGGCATGCTCACCCGTGTTGAAGGTGGGGTATTATTAATCGCATTTTTCGCCTTGATGGGCTATTTCATTTGGAGCGCGATGCGAAATAAGAAAAAAGATGTCCTAGCTGATGAGTCTGACGCAGAGATCCCTAAAAATGTACCCACATTACATGCTATTATCTGGATCATTGTTGGTATGGTGTTATTGCCACTCTCGGCAGACTGGATGGTGACGGGCGCGGTAGGCATTGCCAAGACATTTGGCTTGTCAGATCTGGTCATCGGCTTGACCATTATTGCCATTGGCACCAGTTTACCGGAACTAGCAGCATGCATCGCTGGCGTCCTAAAAAAAGAAGACGACCTCGCGATTGGTAATATTGTTGGCTCAAACATTTTTAATATTTTAGCAGTGCTGGCCATTCCAGGGCTGATTGCCCCAGGTGAAATCGACATAAATGCAAGCGGTCGAGATTTTTACATGGTACTAGCAACCAGCACCGCATTAGCAGTACTGGTATTATCGAGTGGCGCTAAAAAGCAGCTTACTCGCTGGCATGGAGCCCTTTTATTAATCGTCTTTATTGCGTACCAAGTTGTCTTATTTCAATCACAATAATGGGGCATAAAGATGTGTGACTCACCAAAGCGTAACCCGAAATCGCTTTGGACAATAGAGAGATACATATGACAGAACAAACACAATTGCGCCAATGGGGTCGTCAAGTCATTGATATTGAAAAGGCAGCATTAGATAACCTTTATCAATATGTAGACTCAGACGAGTTTGGCCAAGCCTGTGAACTCATTTTAGAATGTAAAGGCAAAGTCATTGTCATGGGCATGGGCAAATCTGGCCACATTGGCAATAAGATTTCTGCCACACTCGCCAGCACAGGCACGCCTGCATTTTTTGTTCACCCTGGCGAAGCAAGCCATGGCGACTTAGGCGCTCTGGCAAAAAATGATATTATTTTAGCCATATCAAATTCTGGTGAAGCCAGTGAAATTCTCACCTTAATGCCCGTTATACAGCGCATGGGGGTCCCGGTAATCGCGATTACGGGTAAACCAGAATCCAATATGGCCAAGCTATCTAAACTGCATTTATGTATTGAAGTGCCTGAAGAGGCCTGCCCATTAGGGCTAGCACCAACATCAAGCACTACCGCAACCTTGGTGATGGGTGACGCCTTGGCCGTAGCATTATTGCAAGCGAAAGGCTTTACCCGTGATGATTTCGCCCTATCCCACCCTGGTGGATCTTTAGGTCGTAAACTATTACTTAAAGTCAGCGATGTAATGCACAAAGGCGCTGATATTCCACAGGTGAAAAGTGAGCTCTGCATTACTGAAACCCTATATGAGATCTCAAATAAAGGTTTAGGTATGACTGCAGTGATCGATAATGCAGACAAGCTAGTCGGGATCTTTACTGACGGTGATTTACGCCGCGTCATCGATGCTGAAGTGAACCTGCGTACTACCGCTATTGCCGATGTAATGACAACCAACTGCATTACCATCAGCCCAGGTATTTTAGCCGCGCAAGCATTACAGATTATGGAAGAAAAAAGTATTAACGGTTTAATTGTCGTAGACGAGAACCAACGCCCAGTCGGCGCACTTAACATGCTCGATATGGTTAAAGCTGGAGTCATTTAACATGTCATTACACGAAACACTGCACCAAGGTTTTTACGGCCCAATCTCTGATGATGTTTGGCAAAAAGCCAAAAAAATTAAGCTGCTTATTTGCGATGTCGATGGGGTATTTTCCGATGGCCGTATTTATTTAAGTAATGCAGGGGAAGAGTTAAAAGCATTTCATACCCGTGATGGTTATGGCATTCGCTCTATTTTAACCAGTAATATTCATGTTGCTGTGATAACCGGGCGTAAATCTGCCATTGTGGAAAATAGAATGACCGCTTTAGGTGTCACTCATATTTATCAAGGTGTTGATGATAAACTAGTGCCTTACCAAAGCCTGTTAGATACCTATGGCGTTAGCCCAGATGAAGTCGCCTATATTGGTGATGACATGGTTGACTTACCTGTGATGAAACAGGTTGGCCTTGCAGTTTGTGTGGCTGATGGCCATCCTTATGTTAAACAACATTGCCATATGACCACCACCATTAACGGCGGAAATGGCGCATTACGTGAACTCACCGATTTGCTATTACTTAGCCAAGATAAGTTTGAAAATGCCCACGGAATGAGTATATGAGCCGAGTGACCTTCGCTATTATCGGATTTTTTGGCGCAGCCTTAGTCCTTTATTGGCAAGTACAAGTTAAACGTAGTCAGATGGAGGCAAGTAAATTGCCAGCCCCTGCTCGCCCTGATTTTATCGCCAATGACTTACGCACCACTGAATTTAATGAGCAAGGTTTAGTGCAAAGCCGAGTCTCAGCGAAATACATGGAGCACTTTCAGCAAAGTAATGAAACCATGTTTACTGAGCCTGTCTACCTTATTTATCCTGAAAATGGTGAAGCCGAATGGCAATTAAGCGCAGATTTAGGCAAGCTGAATAATGAAACAGGCAAAGTAGTTTTAGAAAATAATGTTATTATTGATGCAATAAACATCGACGAGCCATTACAATCTTTGACAACCACCATGTTGGCACTCGATATGAACACCATGATTTTGACCTCAGATAGACAAATTTTTGTTACTGGGTCAGATTTTAATATACAAGGTTTAGGCCTGTATGCTGATTTAAATGCTCAAGAACTTGAACTTTTAAGTCAAGTAGAAGGAACGTATGAAGCAAAGTAAACTTTTGATTGCCTCACTACTCAGTGTAGTCAGTATTGCCAGCGCCTATGCAAAAGAAGGCGATTTACAGCAAGAGCTTAAAGTCGCAGCTGTGAGCCAAAAAGCTGACATAAAAAACAATCAGGTCATCTTCTATGGCCCAGTTAATGTGACTCAAGGGTCGATTAACATTAATGCCGACGAATTACGCGCATTTGGCACCGAAAGCGGCACCCAAAAAACCATGGTTGCCACAGGTAACCCTGCGACATTTTCCCAAGAGTTAGATGATGGCCGTATTGGTACTGCCAGTGCCGATGAAATTAAATATGAGCTTGCCACTAGCATTTTAACCTTAACGGGTAATGCTAAATTGGACCAAGCTGGCAGCCAGGTTACTGGTAACCTAATTAGCTACAACATTGAAAAGCAGCAGTTAATTGCTGAAAGCACCGGTACTGGTGAAGATCGGGTTATCACTATTTTTCAACCAGAAAGTCACCCAGACTTGATTGATTCTGAAAAGAAAAAAGATGAGCAACCACATTTACCAGACAGCGCTAAACCCGGTGATGATACGCCACCAGCTATAATTGAAAACAACAATTTATCTGCTGTAGAGGCTGTGAACTCAACTGAAACACCCGAAGTAACTGAATCACTTAACGCTGAGGCGCAGGCGACATTGTCAGCCCCAGCAGCTGAGCAAAATGACTAATGACCCAAATTACGTTAACCGCTGAAAATCTCGCTAAGAGTTATAAAAGTCGCCAGGTAGTAAAAGATGTCAGCCTGACGGTAAAAACCGGCCAAATTGTTGGCTTACTTGGCCCTAATGGCGCGGGTAAAACCACCACCTTTTATATGGTCGTAGGCCTAGTCAAAAGTGATAAGGGCCGCATTCTGATCGATGAAGATGATTTAACCGCAGATCCAATGCATTTGCGCGCCCGAAAAGGCATTGGCTACTTACCTCAAGAAGCCAGTATTTTTCGTAAGCTCACAGTACACGATAATATAATGGCAGTGCTTCAAACTCGCAAAAGCTTATCAAATGAGCAGCGCATTGAAGAACTGGAACATTTATTAGAAGAATTTAACATAACTCATATCCGTGATAGCCAAGGTATGGCGTTATCGGGAGGCGAGCGTCGCCGAGTTGAAATTGCACGCGCATTAGCGGCAAATCCTAAGTTTATTTTATTAGATGAACCTTTTGCAGGGGTAGATCCTATCTCAGTAATCGACATCAAGAAAATTATTCAACAACTTAAAAGCCGTGGTTTAGGGGTGCTAATTACCGACCATAATGTCCGTGAAACACTTGATGTGTGTGAGCGAGCATATATTGTGAGTCACGGAAACTTGATTGCTGAAGGAACACCTGCTGAGATCTTAGTCAATCAGCAAGTTAGGTCGGTATACTTAGGTGAACAATTCAAGCTATAGTTAGCACTATTCAGTTTTTAGTATGGCATTCGCGGCCAACAACAAACCTTAATCTAGTCTATTTTTCTAGGATCATAAACTAGCGCCCACACTGTTCGTCGCGATGATGTAATTCAATTAGGGACAAGCGGTACATGAAAGCCTCACTCCAACTCAAAATGGGTCAACACTTAACCATGACCCCACAGTTGCAACAAGCGATTCGCTTATTGCAACTTTCCTCATTGGAGCTACAGCAAGAAATTCAACAAGCACTTGATTCAAACCCGCTATTAGAGCTTGAAGACGAATTCACTAAAGCCAAAGAGCCCGTAAAAGAAAACGCCCTGCAAACTGACACCGATTTTAGTGATAATAGCCAAGTCACCATAGAAAAAGACACCTCAACGGTTGATACCACTGAATCGCTCACTAAAGATTCTATGCCTGAAGAACTCCCTATGGATACCACATGGGATGAGGTGTATACCGCCTCGCCGACTTCTGGCTCTGGCGCAGTATCGAGCGGTAATGATATGCCGTTTCAAGGCGAAACCAGTGAAGGCTTGTATGAGCATCTTGAATGGCAAAAAAACCTCACTCCCTTTTCTGAAAATGACTTAGTGATTGCAACCGCCATTATTGATGCCATTGATGAGCGCGGTTACCTCACCCAGAGCGTTGAAGACATTTTGCAATCCTTAGGCACTGACGATATCGAACTCGATGAAGTTGAAGCTGTACTTAAACGGGTACAACACTTCGATCCCGTCGGCATTGCAGCGCGAGATTTAAGTGAGTGTCTATTAATTCAATTAGGCCAATACCCTAATGAAATTCCTTGCATAGATAATGTTAAGTTACTGATTAAAGATCATCTTGATTTAATCGCCGGTCGTGACTTTAGGTTACTGATGCGTAAAACCAAGCTTAAAGAAGATGATTTACGTGAAGCCATTGAATTTATTCAAACGCTCAATCCACGTCCAGGCTTGCAAATTACCCCCATTAAAGATGAGTACGTCATTCCTGATGTTACTGTACTTAAAAAGAATGGTCGCTGGGTGGTCGAGCTAAATCCCGATAACATGCCTAAAATTGGCGTTAATCAGCAATATGCAGCTATGGCCAAAGGCGGTTCAAGCCAAGCTGACAGCCAATTTATTCGTGGTCATTTACAAGAAGCTAAATGGTTTATCAAAAGCATCGATAGCCGTAATGAAACCTTACTAAAAGTGGCTAACTGTATCGTACAATTTCAGCAAGGTTTCTTTGAGTTCGGTGAAGAAGCCATGAAGCCGATGGTGCTCAATGATATTGCTGAAGCGGTTGAAATGCACGAGTCGACCATTTCACGGGTCACGACCCAAAAATACATGCATACCCCCCGTGGACTTTTTGAACTTAAATATTTTTTCTCAAGCCATGTAAGTACCGATGATGGTGGAGAATGCTCTTCTACAGCAATTCGCGCATTTATTAAAAAGCTCGTAGCTGCAGAAAACCCGAAAAAGCCTCTTAGTGATAGTAAAATGGCGACACTATTGGCTGAACAAGGGATTAACGTTGCTCGACGTACGATAGCCAAATATCGAGAGGCAATGCTCATCCCTCCCTCAAACCAACGCAAAAGCTTATAACTTTTGTTATTGGAGGATGACCTATGCAAATTAACCTGACTGGAAACCATATTGAAATAACTCAATCTTTACGGGAATACGTGCAAACAAAATTTTCAAAGCTTGAACGACACTTCGAACAGATCAATAATGTTCACGTTGTGCTCGATGTTCAAAAGCTACAACAGATTGCCGAAGCCAAACTGCACCTAAAAGGCGGTGAAGTGTTTGCTGTATCGCGTAACGCTGATATGTATGTGGCAATAGACGCCCTGATAGATAAGCTAGACCGTCAGGTAATTAAACATAAAGAGAAACTCACTAAGCATTAACGATGGAACTTCGTACCATCCTGCAGCCGGCGTGCACTACCTGTGCCACTCCGGGCAGTAAGAAAAAGGTACTGGAATTAATCAGCAATTTAATGGCTGCCCAGTACCCAACCCTTTCTTCACAGGCTATTTTTGAAAGTCTAATAGCGCGTGAAAAAATGGGCAGTACAGGTATAGGAAATGGCATAGCAATTCCACATGGGCGCTTAGATAATATCGAAGAACCCATTGCTATTTTAATCAAATGCGAAGAGCCAATCGCCTTTGATGCCATAGACAAGCAACCTGTAGATATTTTATTTGCGCTTCTTGTACCTGCAGATCAGTGCCAGCAACACCTAAGCACATTATCTAGCATGGCAGAGAAACTCAGTGATAAATTGATACTTAAACGACTTCGAAAGAGTCATGACGCTACAGAACTTTATCAGGTTATTACTGCATGAAACTTGTCATCGTATCGGGACGTTCAGGTTCAGGAAAATCAGTCGCACTGAGAGTGCTTGAAGATTTAGGTTATTACTGTGTTGATAACCTGCCACTGCCACTGATTGGCAGCCTGCTTGAACAGCTTAAAGATAGTAACGAGCTTGTCGCCATTAGCGTCGATGTGCGTAATATCGAAGAGCAAGGCAAAGTACTCAAAGAGCAAATTGCTTTACTGTCTGACGATACCAGCATTACCAGTTTCTTTTTAAACGCCAACGATAAAGTGTTACTGAAGCGTTTTAGTGAGACCCGCCGATTACACCCACTGTCTAAGAATCAAATTTCGTTACAAGAAGCCATTAAGCTTGAGGGGCGGTTACTCGAACCCATAGCCAAAATGGTTGATCACTATATCGACACCTCGCAAACTAATATCTACGAATTGAGCGATCATGTTCGGCAAATCTTGCTAGGCAGTGTTGATAAAGAATTAGTGGTACATTTTGAGTCATTTGGCTTTAAGCATGGCATGCCGGCTGAAGCAGACTTTATGTTTGATGTGCGCTTTTTACCGAATCCGCACTGGGAGCTTGAGTTAAGGCCCTACACAGGCCTAGATGCGCCCGTGCAAGAGTTCTTAGAGCGACAGCCTTTGGTGAATAAGTTTATCTGGCAAATTGAAAACCTTTTTGACACTTGGATGCCACATTTAGAGCGTAATAACCGCAGCTACCTGACCATTGCCATTGGTTGTACTGGCGGTCAGCACCGTTCGGTTTATATTGCCGATCAGCTCGCTAAACGTTTCAACAACTCTAAGCACAAAGTCAGCGCCCGCCATAGAGAGCTTGGCATTGAATAAGCTAACCACAACGCCAGCCAAAACGGTGGCCTATTCAAAGCAAATTACCATCAGTAACAAGCTAGGCTTGCATGCGCGAGCGGCGACTAAATTGGCAATTTTAGCTACCGAGTTTGACGCAACTATCACCCTTATCCAAGGTGAGAAACAAGCCAGTGCTGCCAGTGTATTGGGGTTATTAATGTTAGAAAGTGGCATTGGTAAAATCATTACTGTTGAAGCTCAAGGCCGTGATGCAGAAAAAGCCCTTGAGGCCGTATGCAAGTTAATCAACGATAAATTTGACGAAGAAAGCTAACCGCCTGCGCCCAGTAACATCTCCAAGGAAACACAGCGACTCACCTTTACCATTATTTTATTAGCTATACTCAACACACCACCAAGCAGTATTAGCGTATTTATGAATTGCGCATCAAGCCATCAGATATTAGAAATTTCTTCATTCTTTCCGGTGAGTTAAGTTAACATTTCATCATCGTCTTTTCAGGAGTAGCCAATGGGTATTGAAGTCATCGACAGCGAACTGACCGAACAACGTCTTAATCAGCTTACACAAGCATTAGGTAGCGGTATGTTTGTTCATGTCAGAAATATGCTTCATGACATGGCCGCCTCCGATGTCGCATTAATTCTTGAATCATCACCGCCGAAAACTCGTCAAGTGTTATGGCAACTGATTGATCATGAGCAAGCGGGTGAAATCCTAGAAGAACTCGGTGAAGAGTTAAAAGATTCACTCATCAGCGCTATGACCCCAGAAAAAGTAGCCCAAGCCACCTCTGGGATGGATACCGATGACTTGGCTTACATCTTAAGAAGTTTGCCAGATGCTGTTTATAAAAAAGTACTGCAATCCATGAGCAGTCAAGACCGCCATCGCGTCGAACAAGCACTGTCATACCCTGATGACACCGCTGGCAGTATCATGAATACAGATACGGTCACTTTGCGTCCTGACGTTAATATTGATGTGGTATTACGCTATTTGCGCCAGCGCGGCAACTTACCCGATACCACAGATACCTTATATGTGGTTGATCGCAACGATCATGTGCTTGGTGGGGTGCGCCTTGCCGATCTACTCACTTGTGATCCTAATTCAACCATTCGCAGCATCATGGATCCTGAATTAGAAAGCATCCCTGTGGACATGCCTGATAATGAAGTGGCGCAATTATTTGAACGCCATGACTGGATTTCGGCCCCAGTGGTAGATGAAGCGCAAAAATTATTAGGCCGTATTACCATTGATGATGTGGTCGATGTTATTCGTGAAGACGCCGAACACTCAATGATGGGGATGGCGGGTATGGATGACGATGAAGATACCTTTGGCCCCGTAATGAAAAGCACCTTCAGACGCTCGCTATGGCTTACCATTAACTTGTTTGCCGCCTTACTTGCTGCATCAGTAAGTAATATGTTTGAAGGCACGTTAGAGCAATTTGCCACCATCGCGATTTTAATGACTATTGTCCCTAGTATGGGCGGTGTGGCAGGCAATCAAACCTTAGCTCTGGTTATTCGTGGTATCGCCTTGGGTCATATTGGCCAAAGTAACTCCCGTTGGCTTATCGGTAAAGAATTAGCCATTGGTTTTCTTAATGGCCTCATGTGGTCGGTACTGGTCTTCTTTGCAGTGTGGCTATGGAAAGGTGATATGGCACTGGGCGGTCTCATTGGCGGCGCGATGCTCATTAACATGACCGTTGCCGGACTAGCGGGGGCCAGTATTCCGCTCATACTTAAAAAACTCAATATCGATCCGGCATTGGCTGGCGGTATGGTACTAACCACAGTCACCGATGTGATTGGCTTATTCGCCTTTTTAGGCTTAGCGACCATTTTCTTAATGTAGCGCCGTAAAACCCCCTCTCTCATCAGCATAAAAAGCGGCATTTATTGCCGCTTTTTTGTGCCTTAAAACCATAGAGTTTTAATGGTTACTTTTGTTTACCAATTAAAACCAATTCGCACCAAAATAGTACTTTTGCACCAAGATGTTTCACGCCCACTTTTTAGAGCTAACACTTTAAAAAAATAAGTCACTGTAATAAAAGGGTAAAATATTTATTTCATAATTGGCACAAGTATTCCATTGAGTTACGTATCACTAAAGAGGTAGCTTTTAATTTGACCAATTTAGTGGAGAAATTTAAGCCTTATAAATTTGAATATCAGCAGGAGTCGATAATGAAATTATTACACACATGTTTGAATCTTTGTCGTAATCAGTGCCACTTTTATAAGCATGTAGGCTGTAGCCTATGGGAAGTAGAATAGTCTTATCGTTAAGCCGACGAAGTTAATCGCTTTTAAATGCTTGGAGCTAATATGTCAGCACAAACAAAGTTTTATCCCGAGAGCTTTCAGCAGCAAGTGATCGCTGAAGTGAAGCAACATAATCGATTAATTTCTGATGTTGCTAAGCAATACTGCATCTCAGCAAAAACGGTTTACCAATGGGTTAAAAATAAAGAAACCGCGATGACATCAAAAACTAATGCCGAGGGCGTGACCACTCGCAAGCGTACACAAGCTAAACAGAAAAGCGCTTTAGTGTCAGAGATAGCTCACTTACAACTTAAGTTATCTCAGCTGAATCAGCAGCTGTTATCGATTAATAGCAATTAGTGGGGATTAACACAGTTCCGACAAACTTGATTGAATTAAACGCTGCCCCCATCGGCAATTAATTAGCGACAAATCTATTGTAAAATATAGAGCTGTTCACCCTCAGGTTTGTCAATTTTATTACATAAAAAGCTGATATAAAGCAGCTATGTAAGCTAAAAACCTGCAACAGGGACTAACAATAATAATAGGTCGCAGGAATGCCAAAAGGCAGTGTAAGGCCGGTGCTAATGAAAGGATGTCATTGGTGCCCGTGAATACGAAACGAATGGATTTTAAGACTGTTCCGGCAGGTTTGATTCGATAAGCGCACCACCCCAAGTGCACTTATTAAGAAGCTAATATTCCGACGATAAAGGCTTTTAAACAATCAAGCTTGTCAATTTTATTCAAGCTCAGTGACTGCATTCCCCCCATGATTGCAGTATCACTGAATTGAAACCTGCAACAGGGACTAACAATAATAATAGGTCGCAGGAATGCCAAAAGGCAGTGTAAGGCCGGTGCTAATGAAAGGATGTCATTAGTGCCAGTAAAGACAAAACGAATTGATTTTATAACGATTCCGGTAGGTTTGATTCGATAAGCGCACCACCCCAAGTGCACTTATTAAGAAGCTAATATTCCGACGATAAAGGCTTTTAAACAATCAAGCTTGTCAATTTTATTCAAGCTCAGTGACTGCATTCCCCCCATGATTGCAGTATCACTGAATTGAAACCTGCAACAAGGCTAACAATAATTATAAGTCGCAGGTATGCCTACAGGCAGGTAAACCACCCTAAAGTAAGGATGTCACTAGGGTGATTGGAGATAGATTCAGGCAGATTTGATGTGTTGCTAACTGTTCCCCAGCAGTGAGCAATAGAGGTTTTATTAGGGCTTAAGCGCCCAAGGTAATACTTCTATCAACATGGCTAATTTATCCGTTTCAACAAGGTGACAGCACTCTCCCCCATGCTTGCATGGTCACTGAATTGAATACCTGCAACAAGGAATAATAACAATAATATGTCGTAGGCAAGCAACAGCGTAACCCTGATGAATGGAAGTCATAAGGGGAAATATTAAAAAGCATAAACTAGGAGATGTATTACGAGTATTAACTAATTTAACAACCAATAGCTTTGATTTGATTGATGGTCGTCCCCAGCGACTATTGATTATGAAAACATTCTATACCCCTTACTTCATGGAATTGCTTTCTACTATCAAACCTATTGAGTCCGTTGACGACTATTTGGACATGAGCAACTGCTTCTCTCCCCAGTTTTCGTAGTGAGCGAATGAATAAGTTTTCATCAACAACAGTTTTAATGCCGATACATTTTGTCGGTAGACAATGCACAAAAAGCCCTGATGGAAGGATCCATCAGGGCTTTTTTATCTTTAAACGTTATAAACGTTCTCAGCCTATGTAGAAACAGCGCCACTCAATTAGTCTTTTTCTGCGGCTAATCTCATATAGCGTTGTGATGACCAGTCAAAGTAATACTCTTGCCCTTGCCACTGATAAATTGTTCTGCCGTCTCTTTGGATAGCGCGGGCATTTTCAGGTAGCTGGGTTAAGCCACTGGCGTATTCAATACTGGTGGTGGATCGTTTCGGTGGAGACACCACTTGATGTTGCTGCGGTTGCACATAGTTTCTGCGGTAATGGCGATCATAGTAATCATAGCGATAGGGCGTTTGCCAGCCGTTATTCCAGCCTATGCCATTATTCCAGCCATAGCCCCAGCCATTATTCCATCGATTTCCCCACCGATTATAATAAGGGTAACGCCAACCGTTATTCCACCCCACACCGACGCCCCAGCGCACTGATGAACCTGAATGACGTGAATGACGTGAATGACCATGATGACGATCGGATGTAAGATATCGCAGTTGCGGCAAGCCATCAAAAGCTTGCATGCTAGCTGAAATCTTGTGGGGACTCGCGTCTTGAGCATTAGCCCCTTGGGCATTAGTGCTTATGCCAAGCATTAAACTCAAGCCTACAGTTACTGAGATATACCCTTTTAAGC
This sequence comes from Shewanella sp. 3_MG-2023, assembly GCF_030548765.1. Classification (NCBI taxonomy): domain Bacteria; kingdom Pseudomonadati; phylum Pseudomonadota; class Gammaproteobacteria; order Alteromonadales; family Shewanellaceae; genus Shewanella; species Shewanella sp. 3_MG-2023. Next base: position 62,509 of record NZ_JAUOSH010000027.1, read on the forward strand.
TCATCAGATATAAAGCCGTAAAGCAGGTCTTTGGCAGTGTCTGTTGTGCTTCTTTGTTCATCTCACGCCCCCTTTGTACCTAAGCAGCATTTTCTACAGCAGCTAATATAGGGCAATTAAATGGCAATTACCCTATAAACAAGTCTAGCTCAAAACAACCTATAACCAATAACCATCGCTTAACCCTATTTTAGAAAAATGCTCATAGATACCGGCGCTATCTGGTTAATTCAAATCAACATCT